>NZ_JADBTX010000018.1:0-187718 GCF_020245945.1 Microcystis sp. M015S2 | reverse complement strand
ACTTGATTTCAGTTTTTTCTTTGTCAGTAAGGGTGTCAACAAGGAATATTACAAATTGTTAACCGAGTCTTGAAAGCCTTGTGCTACAAAGGTTTGAAATGTTAAGAAAGATGTGACTAAAGGACAGCTTAAAAAGGGGGGTTGGGGGGGATCGGATGGCGCTTTTATTTTAGTCATCATATCCCCTCTAAATGCCGACAAATCTTATTTCTCAGCATAAATCAAATATCCTTTCGATTGACTATCGCTTCGATAGGATCCGGTAGAGGGATGGGAAAATGTTCCTGTTCATAGGCATCAACCAGTGTGGCAAGCAAATCTAAGCGCGCTGCTTCTGGTGTCCCCGGAGGTACTTCCAGAAACGACTCAATCTCCAGTAAGGCCGCCTCATACTCGGATTCGGTTTTGATAGAATGTAGGTCTAATGGCTGTAGATTTTTCATCTCCTAATCTCCTAACATCTCCTCTAATGCGTCCAAGTCCTGACGAATATCAGCCTCTAAAGCCCTTAACTTCTGTAAAATCACCTTTGGAGGCTCATAGCTCACCTCTTCGTACTCTATCTCCTTATAACGGTTAATTGATAGATCATAAGCATTGGCCTGAATCTGCTCGCGAGGCACAAAAAACGCCTTCCCTTTGCGGTTGGTGTCCTGAGTGGAGTCGCGATTATGCCAACAGCGCAGCAAATCCGGGATATCATTATCGGCGATCGGTTGGCGTTTATCATCGAGAGAGAAACCATCCGCCATCATGTCATAAAACCAAACGAAGTCAGTCCCCTTTTCTTTTACCCCCAGCTTCGTAAAGATGAGAATTGCGGTAGATACTCCCGCATAAGGTTTAAACACCCCCGACGGCATCGATATCACCCCCTCTAGCTTATGTTCCTCTACCAAGATGGTGCGGATGTCCTTATGGGCCTTCGACGAGCCAAATAGCACCCCATCTGGCACAATTACCGCGCCTTTTCCCCCCGTCTTCAGCAACCGCAAAAACAGGGCCATGAATAATAAATCGGTTTTAGTGGTGTCGATGATTTTCGATAAATCCTTGGCAATAGTAGATTTCTCCAGCGAACCCTTAAACGGTGGATTAGCCAGAATCATGGTAAAACTATCCTCTACTCCGGCGTGATCCTCCGAGAGGGAATCCCGGGCCTCGATAATCGGCTGCTCGATACCGTGTAACATCAGGTTCATGCTGCCAATGCGTAACATCGTCGCATCGAAATCAAAACCGTGGAACATTTGGTTATTGAAATGCTCTAGGTTGCCGCGTTCATGGAGCAAACGTCCCCCCTCGCTGTCCTTTAACTCCCGCACATACTCGGCAGCCGCTACTAAAAAGCCTCCTGTGCCACAGGCCGGATCACAGATAACCTCCCGGGGTCCCGGCGCTAATAACTCCACCATCATTTTGATAATATGGCGCGGTGTGCGAAACTGTCCGTTAGTCCCGGCTGTACTCAGTTTCGAGAGCATATACTCGTAAAGGTCGCCTTTGGTGTCCCGATCCTCCATGGGGATTTTTTCAATTTGCTCGATTACCGTCGCCAGCAGGGCCGGAGACGCGATGAGAAACACCGCGTCCTTCATGTGTTTAGCGTAGGTGCTACCCTTGGACAATTGCCCCAGATCTTTGATAAAGGGAAACGCTTCATCCCGGACAATCTGGAGCATTGTCTCGGCATCATCGAGATTTTTGAAGTGCGACCAACGGATATGCTGTTGGCTGGGGGTAAAGGTGGGATTTTCGAGGTTTTCGCCTAATCTTTGGGCCCTACGCTCCTTAGCTAGTTCTAGGTCATCTAGGCGCTTGATAAAGAGTAAATAGGAAATCTGCTCGATTACCGAAAGCGGGTTACTAATGCCGTTATTCCAGAAGGTTGTCCAAAGTTTATCTATTTTGGATTTTAATTCGCCGGTGATCATCGCTGTTTACTCGTTCACTGCTTTTAATATTGCAGTAATATTGTACTGAAAATCGGGGGGTCTCTTAGGTTTTCTGGGCAAAATATATTCTAAGTAGCTGGTTATAATTAAATTAAAAATGGATTTTACTAACATTGAGAATACTTAAACCAATGATCTTATCCCCTTGATAACGAATAATCACATCATTATCTGTTAATTCGCTATCATCCGCAGGTAAAGATGGTTGATAAAAATTAATATACAAAACATCTGCTTTTGCATCATAAGCTGTCCAAAAATCTTGCTGAGGCAGAGCGTGAATCATCTTGGCGAAGTTAAGATAGGATTGAATATTAATGCTAGTTATGGCCATATTTGTTTCCTCTTGGTTAATTCACGAAGACGACGGGTTAAATAAGCAGTAATAATAAATCCCTCATCTAATAATTCTCGATAAACAACGATTAGATATTTTCCAGAAACTATTTGTTTAACTGCCAACAATTCCTGCTGGTTTCCTACTAGGATTTTCTCAGGATGGCGAATGGTTTCCAATATCTCCGCTTGATACGATACTAATTCACTATGTCCACTGATAATGTGTTTCCATCTCTCCTCTGTCAGACGAATTAAAACCCCATTCTGAGAAGTTGTATGGAGATTCATAGGTTCCGATTTAGTGTAAATAGACCTTTAAACCACACTTTCAACCCAACCGAACCCTATTCTACCGTGACACTTTTGGCTAAATTGCGCGGCTGATCCACGTCTAAACCGCGACGGGCCGCGATATGATAGGAGAGCAATTGTAGGGGAATTACCGTTAAAATTGGCGATAATAATTCCTCAACTTCCGGCACATACAACAAATCATTAAAGACTTTCGGCGCTTCCGTATCGCTGTCGGCAACTACTCCCAATAATCGCGCATCCCTTGCTTTTGCTTCCTGTGCATTGGAGAGAACTTTATCATAAACTACCCCCGGCATCGCAATCGCTACTACGGGAACTTTTGCATCTAAAAGCGCGATTGGTCCGTGTTTCATTTCTCCGGCTGGATAGCCTTCCGCATGAATATAACTGATTTCTTTGAGTTTTAAGGCCCCTTCTAAGGCAATGGGGAAATTAATCCCCCGTCCCAAGAAAATAAAGTCTTGGGTGTCATTAAATTCATGGGCCAATTCTTCGATCGCTTTTTCCTGTGTTTCTAAGACAGTTTCGATCGATCTTGGCAGCGATCGCATTTGATTAATAATTTCCTCGATTCTCTCTAAAGACAGAGTTTGACGACGATAGGATAAATCCAAAGCTAAGAGATAAAAACCCAATAACTGGGCGGTAAAACTCTTAGTTGCCGCCACCCCGATTTCGATCCCCGCCTGAGTATTAATAATCTGATCGACCATTTGTGCTAGGGTACTTTCGGGGCGATTAGTAATCCCGATAATCCGGGCCTGATATTTTTTTCCTAATCCTAAACGACGCTGTTTTTCCGTTTCCAAAGCCGCTAAAGTGTCGGCTGTTTCCCCCGATTGCGTCACCCCGATGGTTAAAGTATTGGGCATCAGGGGGGTGGGTGCATAGCGAAATTCCGAGGCGTACTGTACTCTTGTGGGAATACCTGCCAACTGCTCAATCAAGTATTTACCGACTAAACTAGCGTGCCAACTGGTCCCACAGGCTAAAATCTGAATATGTTCTAAATTTTCGTAAATTTCCTCAGAAAAATTAATATTTATCGGGTTGACATTATCCCCATTTTGTGCTGTCCAATGGGGATGCAGATAGGTCCCTAAACAGTCGCGCACCACTCCTGGTTGTTCGTAGATTTCCTTGAGCATGAAGTGACGATAACCCTGTTTTTCTACGGTCGTCGGACTCCAATCGAGGACTCTGGGGCTTTTACGGACTCTTTTTCCCTCAAAATTATAAATTTCTACTCCCAAGGGTGTTAACCGAGCGATTTCGCCATTATCCAAGGACAGCACCGCCCGGGTATGGGGAACCAAAGCACTGACATCGGAGGCACAGAAAAACTCCCCCTGACCAAAACCGATGATTAAAGGAGCGTGTTGCCGCACGACAATCAATTCATCGGGATAATCGGGACTAATCACCGCTAGGGCAAAAGCACCCTCTAAACGTTCAATTGCCTTTAAAACTGCCTTGAGGAAAGGACTCACCCCCAAGTATTCTTCATCGCTAGGTTTGGGTAGATAACTGGCGATTAGATGGGGAATAACTTCTGTGTCGGTTTCTGAGTCAAATATACAGCCTTTTTCCTTTAATTCTGTTCTTAATGCCTGAAAGTTTTCGATAATGCCATTTTGTACCACTGCCACCCGTTGACTGTTATCGGTGTGGGGATGGGCATTACTTTCTACGGGTTTGCCGTGGGTTGCCCAACGGGTGTGACCGATGCCAATTTGGGAGGGATTAACTTCCTGTTCTAATTTTTCCCGCAGATTGTAGAGTTTTCCCTGGGCGCGGACTCGATGTAATTCACCTTCAAGAATTGTGGCAATCCCTGCCGAATCATAACCCCGATATTCTAAACGTTCCAAACCAGCTAGGAGAATATCGATCGCTGTTTGGGTCCCGATATAGCCAACAATTCCGCACATTCTTTCGCTCACCCCATTTAGGCTAAGTCCGATCGATCTATTCTATCGCAAGCGTGACACTTGTTTGCTTAGAGCCTAAAGACGCAGGGGGAAGGGTATAGTTTCCCCTATAGGAGAGCAGGGTGTGGGGTGTGGGGTGTAGGGTGTGGGGAGAACAAATAAAAGCAATATAGATCACTCAGCAGCACACTTTGTTCTTTTTGTCAAAAAAACTTTCTCTTTGCAACAAAACTACACAATTAATTGATCAACGGGTTGGCTTAAAAAAGGCTCTTTAACTGCCATTTATTGCTGTTGCTGAATAGGTCAGTGTAGATTTAGCAAGGGTTTTCAGGATCACCAGACAGCTAAAAACCCTAAAAAGCACATAATAGCCGATCATCTCATACTGCGAAATTATACCATAATCGCTGGAAGTATTGCAACCTCGTAAACAAATGAGAATTATTTTCAATAAATTCTTAAGAAAGGATAAATATTGCGAAATGTAAATTTAAATATTCTCAACTATTAAAGCTTGTTTGATATAAAAAACTTATCAAAAGTTGTAATTTTTACTGACTGATGACTGATTACTGATGACTGATTACTGAATTGATGATCTGAGAGAAACTTTAAACAGGAGTCACAACTGCTGTTAGAGCGGCAGTAACCGCGTCCATCGGTTGATTACCGTCGATATGGTTAAGAGTGCCTTTTTGACCGTAATAATCTAAAACGGGGGCAGTTTGGTCGATATAAACCTGTAGGCGACGGGCGATCGTTTCTTTAGTATCATCTTGACGACCGCGTTGCATGAGACGCTCAATTAAGACCGTATCTGGTACAGCCAAATTAACCACAAATGTGTAACTATCGGCCAATTCCTCCAGTAATGCGTCTAAAAAGCTCGCCTGTGCCACCGTGCGGGGAAAACCATCAAGAATCCAACCCTTAGCACTGTCAGGCTGTTTTAAACGTTCCTGAATTAAACCTAATAACAACTCATCGGGGACTAATTCGCCCTTTTCCACATAAGCTTGTGCTTGCTGACCAAGTTCTGTCTTCTCTGTAATTGCTTGACGTAAAATTTCACCGGTAGAAATATGGGGAATCGTCAGAGATTCCGCTAATTTTGCCGCTTGGGTCCCTTTTCCCGATCCGGGCGGTCCCAAAAATATCACACCGATCCGTTTGCTCATGGATTAAATATAGGGTTTTAAGGGGAAAAATAACCAGTAACCGCTAAAAGGTCACTGGCTGACTATCTAACTACTGTTTAATCATGCCCTCATAACGTTGAGAGATGACATAGGTTTGAATTTGTTTCGCAGTATCGATCGCCACCCCCACCAGAATTAACAGGGAAGTTGCCCCCAAACCGCGAAAAGTGGTGACACCAGTAGCGCTTTCTACTACAGTCGGCACAGTAGCCACCAAACTTAAAAAGAGAGCGCCCAAAAGGGTGAGACGATTCAGCACCCCTTCCAGATAATTAGTAGTAGCGGTCCCCGGTCGAATCCCCGGAATACTGGTCCCCATTTTTTTCAGGTTTTGGGACATATCCTTGGGGTTAACGATCAGGGAAGCGTAGAAGAAACTAAAACCGAGAATCAGTAAGCTATAAAAAGCCACATAACCCCAACTATCGGGACGCAGAGCATTAACCAACTGAACTAAAACCTGACCGACCGGGTTATCCGTGGGTAAAGCTTGCACTAATTGGAAAGGTAAGACCAACACTGCGGAGGCGAAAATAATCGGCATTACGCCCCCTTGATTGAGTCGTAGGGGTAGATAACTGGTTCTTTCCCGATAGAGACGACGACCCACCTGACGACGGGCAGAAACAATCGGAATCCGACGGGTTCCTTCCTGAACAAAAACAATGCCGATAATCATCACCAAGAAAACCAGCAAGAGAATCACCACTTGAGCGATCGCTTGTCGGCCACCCTGTTGGGCAAAAGTAATCGTATCACCGAGGGTTTTCGGTAAAACAGCGACAATGTTGACAAAAATCAGCAAAGATGCTCCATTTCCCAGACCGCGTTCCGTAATCAGTTCCGAAATCCACATCACGAACATAGAACCGGCCACTAAAGCGAGAACCGTAGCAGCGATCGAGGGTAAAGTTCCGGCCACAACGCCGTTAGCCACTAATAAACCGAGAGTAATGCCGATACTTTGAATAATTGACCAACCAAAGGCAACATAACGGGTAATTTGGGCAATTTTTCGCCGTCCTGCTTCTCCTTCATTTTTCTGTAAATCTTCCAAAGAAGGAAGGGCAGCGGTGAGCAGTTGCACGATAATTGAGGCGTTGATATAGGGAAGAATGCCGAGGGCAAAAATCCCTAACGTCGATAATCCTCCCCCGGTAAACAGGTCAAGGATTCCCAAAGCGGCGTTACTTTGAATAATTTCTGCTAATCTTGCCCGATCCAAACCGGGTATCGGTACAAACATCCCAAAACGGAGCAGAATCAGTAAACCCAATGTAATCAACAAGCGACCGCGTAAACCGGCCGCTTGTGCCATTTGCATAAACGTTTCCTGTGCCGTGGGAGCCTTATCACGACTGACGACCATTAACAGTTACCTCTAGTGCAGTTTTTTTATGGGAAAAAGTAATCGAGGGGGAAAACTTTCTCGATTTTTTTAAGATTTCCCCTGTCTTTCTTATGATATAGCAATCCGGTCTTGGGGATTGGGTGTTAGGGTGTGGGGTGTAGGGTGTGGGGAGAACAAAGCTGCCCTTTGCCCTTTGCCTTTTGCCTTTTGCCTTTTGCCTTTTGCCTTTTGCCTTTTATCTCCTGTCTCCTGTCTCCTGTCTCCGTTAAATTTCTTCCCAAGTACCTTGAGCGGCGGTAATTTTCTCTTTAGCGCTATTGCTAAAAGCGGCGGCCTTCACCTTGAGGGGAACGGTAATTTCACCATCACCTAAAACTTTTAAAGGGCCGTCATTGCTGGTGAGAATTTTAGCTTTTAGGAGACTTTCCAGGGTAACTTCCGTATTAGCGGGTAAAGAAGCCAATTTTCTCAGATTAACGATCGTGTATTGACGGCGGTTAACCAAAGGAAAATGCTTTAATTTGGGAACCCGACGATAGAGGGGCATTTGTCCCCCCTCAAAACCGGGGCGGGTCCCCGTCCCAGAGCGAGATTTTTGTCCGCGCATTCCCAGACCGCAACTAGCGCCCTGGCCGGCCGAGATACCCCGTCCCACACGACGACGACGTTTAGTGGACCCCGGTTGGGGGGCGATTTCGTGGAGTTTCATGGTGATTTCTTTATGTGTACAAATGTTCTACAGATACGCCTCTATCCTTGGCCACTTCCGAGAAAGTGCGGAGAGTTTCCAGGGCGTTAACAGCGGCTCTAGCGTTATTGAGGGGGTTATCGCTACCGAGTTGTTTAGCGAGGATATTTTTCACCCCGGCTAATTCTAAAACGGTACGGACAGCACCCCCGGCAATAACCCCAGTCCCCGGTGCCGCTGGACGCATAAGCACCTGAGCGCCACCGGAAGCCCCCCGGGTGAGGTGAGTGATAGAACTAGCTTTAGTTAAGGAGACTTCAATTAGTTGTTTTTTGCCATCGGCCACGCCTTTACGGACGGCCCCGATCACATCCCCTGCTTTGCCGACTCCCACTCCCACCTGGCCGTTTTCATTACCGACCACGACGATGGCCCGGAAGCTGAGTTTTTTACCACCCTTAACCACTTTACTAACCCGGCGGATCTGGATGACCCGCTCTTGCCAAGTGGTTTCTTTTTCTTTTTCGCGGTTGCCTTTGCGACGTTTTGCCATAGTTTTATCAGTGTTGAAAGGATATTTTAGAAGTTTAAGCCGGCTGACCGAGCCGCTTCTGCTAAGGCTTTGACGCGACCGTGATAGAGATTGCCACCGCGATCAAAAACCACTTGTTCAATGCCTTTGTCTAGGGCCCGTTGGGCCACCAGTTTACCCACGGCAGCCGAGGCTTCTTGGGTAGCGGTGGATTCCAATTCCCCGCGCAAGCTGGCCTCTAGGGTAGAAGCGGCAGCGAGGGTGTGTTGGGCTACGTCGTCGATAATTTGGGCGTAGATGTGGTTATTAGAACGAAATACGGATAAACGCGGCCGTTCAGCAGTGCCATTAATTTTGCGACGCACACGCTGGTGACGACGACGGACTGATTCTTTGCGACTAAGTTTCATGGTTTATTTTTTACCTCCTTTACCGCCTTTAGCGCCTTTACCGCCAGCTTTACCAACTTTGCGACGGACAACTTCACCAAGATAGCGAATCCCTTTTCCTTTATAAGGTTCGGGGGGACGAACTTCGCGGATTTTAGCGGCAATGTTACCGACGGCTTCTTTGTCGATGCCACTGACGATAACTTGGGTGTTGTTTTCTACGGCGACGGAAACACCATCGGGCATCTCCATTTCCACGGGTTTACTGTAACCAACATTAAGAACTAATTTACTACCCTGCGCCTGGGCGCGGTAGCCCACCCCTTGGATATCGAGGCGTTTTTGAAAGCCGGTAGCGACTCCTTCCACCATGTTGGCTACTAGAGTTCTACAGAGTCCGTGGCGTTCTCTGGCGGTACGGGAATCGTCTTGACGGGTAACGAGCAGGGTTTCGCCATCTTTGTCGATGGCGACGGCGGTGGGTAGGGTTCTCTGGAGAGTTCCTTTGGGTCCTTTCACCGTCACGGTAGCACCATCGATATCGACGGTGACTTTATTGGGAATAGGAATCGGGCGTTTGCCAATACGAGACATAACAGTTATCAGTTATCAGTGGGTCAGATATCAGGGAAGAGTTATCAGTGGGCCAGCTATCGGGTTTAAACTTGGAAAGGCTGACGGCTGATAGCTTATCCTTGTTTACCAGATGTAGCAAAGGACTTCGCCGCCAACGTTTTGTTTACGCGCTTCGCGATCGGTCATAATACCTTTAGAGGTAGAAACAATGGCGATGCCAATGCCACCGAGGACGCGAGGTAAGTCTTTACTGTTGGAATAAACTCGCAGTCCCGGTTTACTGACTCTGGTGAGGGTAGTAATGATCGGTTGACGGTTTTTGCCTTTATATTTGAGGGAAAGAACTAATTGAGATTTAATCCCCTCACCCACTTCCTCAAAGTCAGCAATAAAGCCTTCGTCTTTGAGAACTTGAGCAATACTGCGCGTCATCCGCGTGGTGGGAATTTGAGTAGTGGTCTGCCGAACCGCGCAAGCGTTACGGATGCGGGTCAGCATATCCGAGATGGTATCGTTAGCAGACATGAATTACCTGTTTTTCTCCTAAATTGGGATCAACATCAGTGGTCAGTTATTGCAGGAGTCAGGAGTCAGGAGCCAGTCGTCAGGAGAAGGTAGGTAGGATTTATTCAGTAATTTCTCTGACAAAATCGCTTTCTCCCTTTTCCCTTGCCACTTTTTCCTGATTTTTTTCCTTTTCTCTTGATTGATTTATCTAAAGGGCATTCCCATCTCTTTGAGGAGGGCGCGTCCTTCTTCGTCGGTTTTAGCGGTGGTGATGATTGAGATGTCCATCCCGCGAATTTGATCGATTTTGTCGTATTCAATTTCGGGGAAGATCAACTGTTCACGAATGCCTAAACTGTAGTTACCACGACCATCAAAACTGTTACCGCTGATACCGCGAAAGTCGCGAATGCGTGGTAAGGCCAGATTAATTAGACGGTCTAAAAAAGCGTACATTCGATCGCCGCGCAATGTCACCATGACACCCACGGGCATTCCTTCGCGAATTTTGAAACCAGCGATCGCTTTTTTTGCCCTAGTCACTACCGGTTGTTGTCCGGTGATGGTGGACAGTTCCTCCTTGGAAGACTCCAAAGCTTTGGCGTTTTGTGAAGCTTCCCCAAGACCGCGGTTAACAGTAATTTTGATAACTTTAGGTACTTGATGGATATTGGTATAACCAAATTGTTCTTTCAGTTTCGGAACAATGGTTTCTTGATAGGTGGTTTTTAGTTTTTGGCTCATAGTTTTTCTGCTTGCTTTTCCTGGGCTTGGTCAGGAACTAGAATTGATGGGAAACTAATCAATAATTTCGCCAGTTTTCTTCAGTATCCGCACTTTCCGACCGTCTTCGGTAAAGGTATAACCCACCCGACTGGCGATTTTTTTCTTCTCGGAATAAAGCATCACTTTGGAACTGTGAATCGGTGCTTCGTAGGTAAGGATTTGACCCGATTCTCCTTCCTGTTGGGGTTTAGTATGTTTGGTGCGGATATTAACTCCCTTGACCACCACGGTACTTTCTTGGGGTAGGGCCCGTAAAATTTCGCCCACTTTGCCCTTATCGGAACCAGCGATTACTTGAACGACATCCCCTTTTTTAACGTGCATTTTTTGCCTTTGGGGTGGGGTTTGAATGTTTTTCTTACTCATTTTTTTTGACCTCAAAGTGTGAAAAGTTTTAGACTAGCCATCAGCCAATTGCCTTGGTACTTTTCACTTTGATCAGAGAACTTCTGGGGCTAAGGAAACAATTTTGGTGTAGTTTTTATCGCGCAATTCCCGAGCGACCGGACCAAAAACCCGCGTACCTTTGGGATTACCGTCATTATTAATAATCACGGCGGCGTTATCATCAAAACGGATGCTCATGCCGCTATCGCGACGGACGGTTTGACGGGTCCGCACAATCACCGCCGTCACCACATCGGATTTTTTCACGGGCATATTGGGGATAGCGTCCTTAACCACGGCGATAATTTTGTCACCGATGCCACCATAGGTACAGTTACCTGTTCCCAGCACCCGCAGACACATTAGTTTCCGCGCCCCGCTATTGTCAGCGACATTTAAGTAGGTTTGTTGTTGAATCACGGTTTTTACCTAGGTGAAATTTAATTATCGGTTAATATTTCCGCCACTTGCCAACGTTTGGTTTTACTGAGGGGGCGGGTTTCACGAATACGAACTCGATCGCCTTGTTTGGCTTGATTTTCTTCGTCGTGAGCTTTAAATTTCTGGGTTTTCACGACGATTTTGCCGTATTTGGGGTGAGGAGAGCGGTTTTCAATGGCTACCACTACGGTTTTATCCATTTTGTCGCTGACCACTACCCCAACTCTTTCTTTAACTGCCATAGTGGGTTATGCCTCCGGGGTGGACTGGGCTAGTTGGCGCTCCCGTTCTACGGTTAATAATTGGCCGAGACGGTGGCGGGTGTGTTTGAATTCGTGGGTTTTTTCCAAGCGGCGGGTGGCCTGTTGCAAACGCAATTCAAACAGTTTCTTTTTGGCATCGAGGACAGCATCGGCGATTTCCTCATCGCTCATCTTCCTCACTTCGGCGATTTTTGGTAAAGCCATTAGACGAAATCCTCCTCGCGAGTGATAAATTTGGTCTTAATCGGTAATTTTTGGGCGGCTAGGCGCATTGCTTCCCGGGCTATGGGTTCGGCTACCCCGGCAATTTCAAACATAATGAACCCCGGTTTAACCACGGCCACCCAGAATTCGGGGGAACCTTTCCCGGAACCCATCCGAGTTTCTGCCGCCCTTTGGGTGACGGGTTTATCGGGAAAAACGCGAATCCAGATTTTGCCACCCCGACGAATATAACGAGTCATTGCCCGTCTGGCCGCTTCGATTTGACGGGAAGTAATCCAACAGGGTTCGGTGGCTTGCAGGGCGAAATCGCCGAAATTAATCGTATTTCCGCCGGTGGCCAGCCCGCGCATCCGTCCGCGCTGTTGTTTGCGGAATTTTGTTCTTTTGGGACTTAACATGAGCTATTTACCACTGATAAATATTAGGGATCAGCCCTCACTAGAGCGATCTTCAAACTGTTGACGGCGACGCTGTTGACGGCGCGGTGCTTGAGCGGGAACGGCGGCGGCAATTTCTTCTTGGCCGGGGATAATTTCGCCCTTAAAGATCCAAACTTTCACGCCTAGAATCCCGTAGATGGTGCTGGCGGTTTTATAGGAGTAATCGATATCGGCCCGCAGGGTATGCAGGGGAACTCGTCCTTCCCGCACCCATTCGGTACGAGCGATTTCCGCCCCGTTGAGACGGCCGCTAACTTGAATTTTGATCCCTTTGACTTCGGCCCGTTGCGCCCGTTGGATGGCTTGCCGGACAACACGACGGAAGGAAACCCGTCTTTCTAGTTGTTGGGCGATGTATTCGGCGATCAGGTTGGCATCGGCATCAACGCGAGCCACTTCGATGACGTTAATGCGAATTTGACGCTGGCCACCGAGGGCTTTTTGCAAACCTAGGCGCAGCTGTTCGATTCCCGTGCCACCACGACCGACGACGACCCCGGGGCGAGCGGTGTGGATGGAGATATCTACTTGATCGGCCTTGCGTTCGATGCGAATATCGGCGATACCGGCATTAGAGAGGTTTTTTTCGACGTAATCACGAATACGGCGATCTTCTTGCACTAATTCGGGGTAACGTTTCGCGTCGGCATACCAGCAAGATTTGTGATCTTTGATAACGCCGAGACGAAAACCGAGGGGATGGATTTTTTGTCCCATTGTGGTTTTTTTAGTTAAGGTGATTAGTCTTTGTTGCTAGGAGCGACGGCGACGGTGATATGACAGGTGGGTTTGCGAATTTGGTAGGCGCGGCCTTGGGCCCGGGGTCGAAAACGTTTTAGAGTTGGACCGCCATCGGCAAAGGCTTGGCTAACCACCAAAGTGGCGGGATCGAGTCCTTCGTTATTTTCGGCGTTGGCAACGGCGGAACGCAGGACTTTCAGAATCGGATCACAGGCCCGGTAGGGCATAAATTCGAGAATAATTAGGGCTTCCCGATAGGAGCGACCGCGAATCTGATCGAGTACCCGTCTGACTTTCAGGGGTGACATCCGAATATAGCGGGCGATCGCTTTGACTTCGTTAGAGGTATCGATGGTCATTTCAGTTATCAGTTATCAGTTATCAGTTATCAGTCATCAGTTATCAGTCATCAGCTTTTATTTTTTGAAAATTAGCTAACTTGGTGATTTATGGTCACGACTATCTAGCTGACGACTGAGGGAGTAGCGGCTGATTTATTTCCGTCCTGCTTTTTTGTCGCTCTTGGCGTGACCGCGGAAGGTGCGGGTGGGAGCGAATTCACCGAGTTTATGACCGACCATCTGCTCGGAAACATAGACGGGAACGTGCTGTTTGCCGTTGTGAACGGCGATCGTGTGACCGACCATATCGGGAATGATTGTCGAGGCCCGGGACCAAGTTTTAATCACTTGTTTACTGCCCTGTGCGTTGAGTTTTTCGATTTTTTCCATCAGGTGGCCGGCGACAAATGGCCCCTTTTTCAGTGAACGACCCATAATTTTCAGTCAAAAGTAAAGTAATAATTTCTAACCCTGGTTACGACGGCGCACGATCAGATCGCTACTGCGCTTTTTCTTGTTGCGAGTTTTGCGGCCGAGGGCGGGTTTACCCCAGGGAGTCATCGGACCGGAACGTCCAATCGGAGCGCGACCCTCTCCACCTCCATGCGGGTGATCCACTGGGTTCATGACGCTACCCCGAACATGAGGTCGTTGACCGCGGTGACGGGTACGACCGGCTTTACCGAGACTGATATTTCTCGCTTCGGCGTTACCGACTTTTCCGATGGTGGCGTAGCATTCACGCCGGATCATGCGTACTTCTTTGGAGGGGAGGCGGATGGTAACGTAATCGCCTTCTTTCGCTACCACTTGGGCGAAACCACCGGCAGCCCGCACCATTTGACCACCGCGACCGGGGACGAGTTCGATGTTATGAACTTCTGTCCCTAGGGGGATGCGACTTAAGGGTAAGGCGTTACCGACCTCGAAGGGAGCGTTTTCCCCGGCGATGACGGTATCACCAACCCCTAAACCGGCGGGGGCGATGATGTAGCGTTTTTCCCCGTCTTTGTAGAAAAGTAGGGCAATGCGGGCGTTACGGTTAGGATCGTACTCGATCGCCGCTACTGTGGCCGGAATATCCCGTTTATCGCGACGAAAATCGATAATCCGGTAGAGGCGCTTATGGCCGCCGCCCCGGTGACGACTGGTAACGACACCGCGATTATTACGCCCTTGTTTGCTGTGTTTGCGATGAGTTAGGGACTTTTCCGGTTCGGTTTTGGTGATCTCTTTAAAGTCGGAGATGGCCGCCTGCCTTGTCCCGGGGGTTAAAGGTCTAAAAGAGCGAATACCCATAGTTTAGTTTTCCGTTATCGGGTTTCTTGGTTGTTATACGTCGGGATAGAGGGCGATCGAGTCGCCTGCTGCCAGGGTCACGATCGCGCGTTTGTATTGGGGTTTGTAACCGAGGAAACGGCCGACGCGTTTTTTCTGACGAGAGGGGCGGCTGGTGTTCACTTTCGTTACTTTCACGTCAAACAACAACTCGATCGCCGCTTGAATTTCCGGCTTAGTCGCTTTCAAGGCGACATCGAAGACGTATTTATTTTGTTCTAGGAGTAGGGTGGCTTTCTCGGTCACGATCGGCTTTAGGATCAGATCGGCGAGTTGTCTGGCTTCAGTTTTAAGCACCATAGACCTCCTCAATTTTGGCTAGGGCTGCGGCGGTGGCGATAACTCGATCGGCTAGGATGACATCATAGACGTTGAGACTATCGGCGCGAATAATTTTGAGATTGCAGATATTACGCCCCGATAAATAGACATTTTCGGGAATTTCCGTCAGAATTAGCAGAATTTTTTCCTCTGGACTGGCTCCCCAGCGACTTAAGGCAGCGGTGAGTTCTTTGGTTTTGGGTTGGGAGAATTGTTCAGCGAAGCTTTCCACCACGATAAAGTTATCGGCCTGGCTGATCAAAGCGGTTCTCAGGGCTAATCTTTTCTCTTTGCGATTGACCTTAACCTCAAAATCTCTCGGTTTTGGTCCGAAGATGACACCGCCACCACGCCAGAGGGGAGAACGGATCGAACCGGCCCGGGCGCGACCGGTGCCTTTTTGCCGCCAGGGTTTGCGACCACCGCCGCGCACTTCCGAGCGGGTTTTGCTGGAGGCGTTACCTTGGCGGGCCGCCGCTAGATGGCTGACGACGACGCGGTGAATTAGGTGTTTGGCGGTTTCGGGTTTAGCGGTTTTCAGTTCCAGGGTGCCTGTTCCCGCTTCTTCCCCTTGCCAATTTTTGACTGTGTAGTTAACCATGGCTTTAATCTTTCCTTGCCCTATTTACCAAATTTCTTGGCGGGGGTGATGTTTAACAGGGTTCCTGGTTTGCCCGGGACGGCTCCTTTGATCAGGATCAGGTTGCGTTCGCTATCGATTTTGACCACGGACAATTTGCGGATGGTAACTTGGGTTGCTCCGTATTGTCCAGCCATTCTCTTACCTGGGAAGACGCGGCCGGGGGTAGTACCAGCACCGGTGGAACCAGGGAGACGGTGGTTTTTGGAACCGTGGGTCATGTTACCGCGCTTGAAGTTATGGCGTTTTTGATAGCCGGAGAAACCCCGTCCGATGGTGGTTCCAGCCACATCGACTAAATCGCCTTCTTGGAAGATAGCGGCGGTAATTTCTTGGCCTAAAGTGTAAGCGGATGCGTCCTCAAGACGGTATTCGATTAAATGCCGCAGGGGGGAGACACCGGCTTTGGCTAAATGACCGAGTAGCGGTTTGTTGAGGGCTTTTTCTTTGACGGTTTTGTATCCCACTTGGATGGATTCATAACCGTCGGTTTTTTTAGTTTTGACTTGGGTGACGGGACAGGGACCGGCTTGAACGACGGTGACGGGAATGGCGACTCCCGTTTTGTTGTCGAAGATTTGGGTCATGCCCAGTTTTGTACCGAGGATACCGATAGACACGGATTGTTCTCTTTATCTTTACTAGACGACAATCAAAAATAACGTGGCCGTGGCTATAGGAGCGAGAAAAATCTTTCCCGCTTTATCAGCCTGCCCAACTTGAATGACTTTTTTCGAGTTATTTAAGCTGGCATCCCGTTAAATTCGTAAGTAAGACTAGACAGGTTTGCTGGTTCTGCCTAGATTGTTGCTGGTCTTTGTTTCTTCAGGACTTAAAGGGTTGATCTTCAGTATCCCGGCGAAGACCGAGCGACCAAGGCGGTTCTGCTCGGCAGTGCCTTCAGCACCACCTAACCCCGATTTTGGCCACAATCAAACATTATATAATATCTGTGACTTTTTAGGCAAGAGGTTTTTTTAGTCACCGGAAATGATCATATCTAGTCTGGTCAAATTATTTATCCCGTTCGGCGGTCTTCAGCAGCGATGGGGGCAGACCGAGCCAATAGATTCAATTATAGTAGTTATCTTAATGTTGAGGTACAAAGTTTCCGTTTTGGGGAATCGGTCGTCGGTGGTCGATACCAAATTAGGTTACATTTCTTGATGGGAAACACTTTCAATGGGGGGGGGATGACAGCATTGTGCTATCATCCCTTGTCGGGGGGTTAAATCGCTTCGAGATTTTTTTCTCCGGTACGGATGCGGACGATCTGTTCCACGGGGGAGATAAAGATTTTACCGTCTCCGATTTCACCAGTACGCGCCGCAGAAATCAGCTTATCGACGACCATATCGACCTGCTTATCTTCGACGACGATCTCGATCTTGAGTTTTTGGAGAAATTCGACGGTATACTCGGAACCGCGATAACGTTCCGATTGACCTTTCTGACGACCGAAACCTCTAACTTCGGAGACGGTCATGCCGACAATGCCCGCGTTAACTAGGGCGATTTTCACCTCTTCAAGTTTAAAGGGTCGGATAATCGCTTCTACTTTCTTCAAAATATCTATCTCCTCGTTGCGTGACGATACTTTACTTTCTGGGTAAATTACCTGTTAATTCTAAACTCGGAATCCCAAGAATAGTGCTTAAAGTCATAATTTCTTCAATTATTGTCCTTGGCCACAGTCTTCTGCGGTGAAAAACTTCCGGGTGGGAATTGGCCCACCCGCAGCCATAAACCAACTAGAGAGATAATCCCAACTGAAGACCGAAAACACCGTGAACTAGCAGTAAAATCAGGGCAATACTGCCGATATAAGCGTGAATAGTCCGGAAAAGTTCTTTTTTCTCGCCAGCGAAGCCAGTGAGGGACAATAATCCATTGAAAGCTAATAAACCGATGGCGATCGATCCTGTCCAGAAATGGCTGCTTTCGAGGATTGGATGTTTCTGCATGACTAGGGATAAAATACCGCCGGTGTAACCGAGAGCGATAAATAAAAACAGCCAGGGGGCGAGTTTGCGGTGATCAGCCCGATTTTTGGCCACTACGTCCCCATCTTTGCTTAAACGGCTTTGCCAACCGGCATAGGCAGTATAACTACCCATAACTAAAACCACGATCCCCATCATGACTGGATGTCCCCAATGAACGATCGGTTCGGGAGTTCCGAGACCGCGAAAGGCAGCGGCGATCGGCTCTAGCGCATCACTTAAACTTTGATTCATCTTTGTTACCTAACTTTACAAAACCCTCTGGCCTAAGATTTTAGCCGATCTCTGGCCTAGAAAAACTGCGGTTAGCTGAAAAAATGTCAAGCCTTCGCTAAATTTCTTAACATTTCCGCTAGAGATGAGCGGAGAAATATAGAATAAAGTCAGGGGAAACTAGGGATCCCCACGGGGATTAACCCCTAGGAGGGAGTTATGACTTATCTGCTCAAAGATCGGCGATCAGCAGGGAGACTATTAGCTAGTTACTTGACAGAATATACCAATAGTGCTAGGGCGCTAGTTTTGGCTTTGCCCCGGGGGGGGGTTCCGATCGCCTTTGAAATTGCCCAAAGGTTACATTTACCGCTAGATCTGTGTTTGGTGCGAAAATTAGGTGTACCGGAGCGAAAAGAGTTAGCTTTTGGGGCGATCGGTCAAAATGGGGTGCGGGTAATTAATGAAAGTATCGTTGAAGACTTGCACCTATCGGAGACGATGATAGAAAGGGTAGCAAAGGAAGAAATGATCGAATTAGAGCGACGCGATCGCTTGTATCGAGGTGAGCGACCCTTCCCGGTCTTGAAGGGGAAAACGATTATTCTAGTAGATGATGGGATCGCTACGGGAGCAACGATTAAAGCGGCGATTCTGACCCTTAAGGCTGAAAATACCGCTGCTATTATTATTGCTGTTCCTGTTGCCCCGCCGGAAGTTTGTGATCAATTAGAAAAATTAGTCGATCGAGTAATTTGCCTACATAAACCCTACGAATTGAGATCAATTTCTCTTTGGTACGAGGACTTTTCCCAAACCAGCGATGAGGAGGTGCAAACACTTTTGTCCACCGTCGATAGTTCTTTGATTCCAGTTTAGGGAGATGGGCTAGATCAACTCTCATTAAACCAGCGATCACTGACTAGAGTGTGACACTTCATAATTCTTAGTAATCGCTAAAAGTCTTACTATACAAGGGCTAGAGCAACTGTTGATTTCAATGACTAGGTGCGGAATGTAGGATAAAAATTACCGAAGAGCCACTTTTCCGTATATTATGCAGTTAGTCATTGGAGAAAATTATTATGACAAAATCAACCATTACGGGCGGCAACGAATTAAAAACTCGTGGGGTCAGTGACTCTCGCTCTAATTTTTACTTAGTTGATCTCAACGTCCCTATAAGTGGCAAAGGTGTACTCAACTCTTGGGAAATATGGGCAGACAAAGTAACTCCTGTCCAATTAGTCATTTATAGAAAAACCGCAAACGCTTGGTCTGTGGTTGGTAAAAGTGATTTAAAAACACCAGCGCTTGGCTTAAATCAATTTGCATTAACAACAGCTATTGCTGTACAACCAAATGATTTTGCTGGTGTTTACTATCCACAAACAGGAAGCGTCAGTTTTAACCGTAAAACCGAACAAGAAGCTTGGGATTTAGGCAATTTATCTGGTAGCGTGTTATTCACCAGTACTGGTGCGGCGGAAACCGCATTTTCTGGTTCAAGTAACCGCGTCTATTCTTTAAAAGTGCATGGCATAGATGATGCCCCCGTGTTTGTACCAATCGAAAAACCAGCCAATGGTCGAATTATTGTTCATAATGACGAGTGGGCTTTAAGCGATGCTGGTTTTCAATCGGTATCTGATACCGCGACTTTTGCGTTGAATGTTGCCACATATTTTGTAGGAACGACACAGGGAAAATTTCATGTTTTGTCCAATAACTTTGGATTGGTCGGCGCAACGCTTGAGCGTACCATGACTGGTGCTGGGCATACTTGGACAAAAGGCATGAACATTGCCATTAATGCGGTAGCATTGGCTCAATATGATGCCATTTTTGTAGGTGGCGACCCAGTTGATAATCAAGTATTAATTGATTATGTCAAAAACGGCGGTAAAGTCTATCTTTGCGCAGGCACAGGGCATGGTGGCAGCCAAGCAGAGGCGGGTCAATGGAATACGTTTTTGACAGCTTTTGGTTTGAAATTTGACGGCGTTTATAACAACATCAGTGGTAGCCTAGCGGTTACCAGCCCAAGCCATCCATTGTTTAGCAATGTGAAAACCCTTTATCAAAACAACGGCAATTCAATCAGTTTATTACCAAATGCCACTGCCAACATTGTAATGACTGGTAGTAATCAAGGGCTGATTGCAACCGCAGACTATATTAAGCCAAATGCACCAGCACGGTCTGAACCTACGCCTTCGCCAGCAACTTCTGAGCCACCTAAACCGAAGACCATCGAAACAGAAGAGTTTAGCATCACCGCAGAGGATGACGTGTTTATGTCTAACTTGGTTTATAAAGGACTGGTTAAGAAAACACAATCTGACGAATATGTTGAGCTTAGCAATCGCGGCAATCATCCCGTCAATATTTCAGGTTGGAAAATCACTTCGGTCGGCAGTGCCAGGCAGCAATTTACTTTCCCAGCAAATACTGTTTTAGCGTCTGGCAAGACTTTTCGGGTTTATACCAACGAAGTACATTCTGAAACTGGTGGTTTTTCTTTTGCCAGTAAAACGGCTATTTGGAATGACGCTGGCGATGAATTGAACCTGTATGATGCGATGGGTAAGAAAATTTCCACACTGGCGTATGGCATTGCTCGAACTAAAAAAAGCTGACCGAACGCGGGGCGAGGGGAGAGCATCTCATTTATGCAAGTGAGTAATTATACTTATCCATAAAACTGGTTTCTAGCAATGCTTTCAAAATAGCTTGACATAAAAACCTGATTTAGGGGTTACAAAGGTGAGATGCTCCCGATGGGCTGTGGGGTGTGAGGAGACCAATTCGTGGGCGTTGCGGGGGGAGAATAAATAACAGCAATCTCCTGAAGTCAGAAGTCAGAATTGAGACTTCCGAATTCTAACTTCTGACTTCTACAGCATCGGTATCAACGGCATTGGTTGGGGAAGAAACTTCGGTTTGATTATTTACTCCCCCCGGACGGCGATTGCGATAATCAAGAACTAATCGCGATAATTCCGTGGTTAAAAGGGTGAGGACAATCCCATCATCGATCCAACCAATAATCGGGAAAATGTCAGGGGAAATATCGAGGGGACTAAACAGATAAACCATAGTTCCCAGAATGATAATCCAACGATATTTAGGGTGAGTAATTTTGCTGCTGTACCAGTTGTAAAAAGATTCAACAATCGGTTTCATTGATTTGTCCTCTTTGACTGAGATAATTTAATTTTGTCAGGTTGCCACTGGGGCTGATAGTGCGGTTTTACACCCATTATGTAGGGTTATCCCCGCTAATTATCCACTAAAAAAGCCCAGAAGAAAATTCACCGTTAGGAATGAGCCTGAAGTATGATTACTGGATGCTTAAGAGGGGAGATAGTGGCATCTTTTCCCCGTGCAGGCGTTGGTTAGATCGCCAGTGAACCATCTACTGGCCGCTGGAAAAATCGTAACGTATTCGTTCACGGGTTTCCATCAATAGCTGACCCAGCCTATTCAATCCAGTTCCATCTCCACCATCACCCCAGTATCTATCATTGTTTGTATGCTCAATCAGCTTTAGATCACCTGTTGAAAGTATCTTTTCAGTCAAGTCAGGATGTTGTGTAAATTTGGCATATAGAGCCTCTCGCATCACATCATCTTTGATGATTTCCCAATCTCGACGCAGTGGTCTGCGACGATCCCGTCCCATCTCGGCCGCCTCTCGTGCTGTTTTGGCTCGTCGAATTTCTTCTTCATGAGGAGTATTAACAAACTTCTGAGCCTGAAAGTAATGTTCTGAGGTCGGCCATATTCTATCTTTTAGATAGATTGGGTATGGTGCGAAATTCGAGAAACAACCGTAAGGCTTGTTAAGGTGATAAAACTTGATCGGCTCACTCAGAGCTTCGATCACAATGCCACCAAATCTAGCTTCATCAGCCCAACATTCTATGCCCTCGATATAGCATATATGGCTTTGATATTCCTCTTGAGTCTCAGAGAAAACCGCCTTGAATCCGCCACCTATCGAAATATTATAGAAACTCAGTTTTTGTCCGTAAGCATCACAAGCTTTGTCATAGCAGACTTCACAAACTGCGCGAGGATATTGTTCCCAATGAGGAACCGATTTACAACAAATCGGACATGGATGATACTTGTTTGAACTCATGAGACCTGTTGCCTAATTTTTTTATGGTAGAATAGAAAGTTTTGCTTTTTTATAGATTTTTAGATTGGAGTTGAAATCTGAATGGGAGGGGAGGTCGGCCACTCCATTCTTGACCAGTAATAGATGAAGTGTAACTTAATTTGGTATCGAGGACTGACTCCCCAAAAGGAAAACTTCCTATCTCGCCATTAAGATAACTGCTATAACCGGGTATTCTAGGGAAGTGATCGGATTTCAGCCTTGAATCTATGGAAACCCTCTTTCATCTAGTTACTTTTGCCTTTGTCTTCGCTTTTGGTGCCTCGGTGGGCAGTTTTTTAAACGTGGTCATCTATAGATTACCTAAGGGGATATCTCTAGTTTATCCCCCTTCCCACTGTCCGAAATGTCACCATAGGTTAGGTAAAAGCGAGAATATACCCGTTTTCGGCTGGTTATGGCTAGGGGGTCGCTGTCGCTGGTGCAAAACCCCGATTTCTGTCCGTTATCCAGCGATCGAAACTTTTACCGGTTGGTTATTTTGTCTGGTTTTAGGAGATTTTAGCTTTTCTTGGCAGACCCTCGGCTATTGGATTCTCCTAAGTTGGTTATTAGCTTTAGCTTTGATCGATTTTGACACGATGACGCTTCCTAACTCCCTCACCCAATCGGGATTAGTTTTAGGGATAGTTTTCCAAACTCTTTTAGGTTGGCAAAATAATCAAAGTGTTATCTATCTCTTTTCAGCGATCGCTAGTGCAGTTTTAGGAGTCTGGTTATTTGATCTGATCCGGTGGGGGGGAAGTTTTGCCCTCGGACAACAGGCCATGGGGGGAGGAGATGCCAAATTAGCGGCCATGATCGGTGCTTGGTTAGGATGGCAAGCATTATTAGTCACCGCTTTTCTGGCCTGCGCTATCGGGGCGGCCATCGGTATGACGGGCATTTTTCTCGGTAAAATGGGGAAAAGACAAGCTATACCCTTCGGCCCACTTCTTGCCCTCGGCGCTCTGATGAGTGTCTTTTGGAGTGATAAGATCATCTCAGCCTATCAAACCATTTTTTTCCCTTTCTTGTAAAAAAGCTATCTTGTAATTAAATCTTGATACAATAGTCTTCCGTGTCTTGGATCACCATTAGAACAACCCCCAGTAGTTGGGAAGCCGATTGGCTGCAGGAAATGCTCAAAGCTCACCACATCCCCAGTCGCGTTATCGCTATTGGCCCTGGTATTTATTGCGGCCAGGGGCATCAGGCCGCCCTACAAGTGCGTCCCCAAGATCGCTGGACAGCGCTTTTGTTATTAAGTCCTCTAGAAGAAAGTCGATAAATTGTCTTTATTTTAAACTATGTCTCTATTTGATTGGTTTGCAAATCGCCAAAAAACAGAACCCAAGGTTCAACAACAACAGGAACGAGAAATAGCCGATGGTTTGTGGACAAAATGCCCAAATTGCGGCGTTTTGGCCTATACGAAGGATTTATTAGCTAATCAACTGGTTTGTCTCGATTGCGGTCATCATAATCGGGTGGAAAGTGAAGAAAGAATTCGCCAGTTAGTGGATGCTAATACTTGGAATTGCCTCGATGAACAGATTCGACCGACGGATCCGCTCAAATTTCGCGATCGGAAAAGTTATAGCGATCGCCTGCGGGAAACCCAAGAAAAAACCGGACTGACGGATGCTGTCCACACGGGAACGGGGACGCTCGATGGTTTACCCTTAGCTTTAGGGGTGATGGACTTCCGTTTTATGGGGGGTAGTATGGGATCGGTGGTGGGAGAAAAACTCTGTCGTTTGACGGAACGAGCCACCGATGAACGTTTACCCCTGGTGATTATCTGCGCTTCCGGTGGGGCGAGAATGCAGGAAGGAATGTTAAGTTTAATGCAGATGGCCAAGATTTCTGGCGCCCTTAACCGGCATCGGGAGGCAAAGTTACTCTATATTCCCGTCTTGACTAATCCCACCACGGGAGGAGTCACGGCCAGTTTTGCCATGTTGGGAGATATTATTATCGCCGAACCAAAGGCTACTATCGGTTTTGCCGGTAAACGGGTAATTGAACAGACTTTGCGCGAGAAATTACCGGAAGGTTTCCAAACATCGGAATACCTATTAAAACACGGGTTTGTCGATGCGATCGTTCCCCGTACCCATCTCAAAAAAACCCTGGCCCAATTAATTAGTTTACATCAGCCCTTTTTCCCCTTGTTATCCCCCCTGAACAGCCATCATCACTACAGTCAGCCAGAGTTAATCCCTGTGAAAACAGCCCAAGGTCAAACAACAGTTTAATCTCTGTAAGACGGCACTGGAGTTGAAAGTCTGAGCATTTGTACTAAAATTTCCCGATCGGCAGTTTAAATGTAGTACAGCTTACTTAACTGGGTTGACAGTGATCACAAAGTCCAAAAAATTCGAGAGTATGGTAATAAACCTTGAATTGGTGTGATTTTTCGAGTTTTTCTTCCAATTCGTGAACGGGACACTCATTAAAGACGATAGACCGACCGCAATGAATACAGGTAAGATGGTGTTGATCCTGCTGAAGGGAACTGTAGAGGGATTCTCCTGTGGCTAGGGTTCTCACCTGCACTGCTCCCTGTAGTTTTAGGGATTCTAGGGCGCGATAAACAGTGGCTAACCCCATATTTTGGTCACGCTGACGGAGTTCCACAAACAATTCTTGAGCGGATACTGCCCGATTTAAGGTTTTGAGTAAGTGGATAATGCGCTCTTGCGATCGGGTGCGTTGGGATTTCATATCAAAAAGGTCAGCGATCAAAGTTAATTCTATGCCAAAAAATTATCAGTGCTGTATTTATGTTACTCTGCGTCCCTCGGTTCTCGATCCGGCGGGTACGGCGGTAGAGTCGGGATTAAAGCAATTAGGTTATGACACTGTAGCTGGGGTGCGAATTGGTAAGTATATTGAGCTTACCTTGACAGCAGCGGACGAAACCAGCGCTCGCGCGCAATTGGCTCAAATGTGCGATCAACTATTGGCTAATCCTGTAATTGAAAATTATCGCTTTGATTTGCATTGTCAGGAGATAGGAGATAAGGGATAGGGATTAGGGGATAGGGAAATGGGGAAATGGGGGATTAGGGAAATGGGAGAATGGGGAAATTCAACTAATACCCTAACACCCTAACACCCATCTGATGAGAGCTTTTTGCAAAATGAATTAACCAAGTTAAAAATTATGAAGTTTGGGATTATTGTTTTCCCTGGATCGAATTGCGATCGAGATGTGGCAACGGTGACGGAGGGGATTTTTCGGCAACCTACCCGCTATGTTTGGCATCAAGAGACGGATCTAGCGGATTTGGATGTGATCGTGGTGCCGGGGGGATTTAGTTACGGCGATTATTTGCGCTGTGGTGCGATCGCTCGGTTTTCGCCAGCGATGAAAACTGTCCGAGAAGAAGCCGAAAAAGGTAAATTAGTTTTAGGCATCTGTAACGGTTTTCAGGTATTAACGGAAATTGGACTGCTACCCGGTGCGTTAATTCGCAATCGGGATTTACATTTTATCTGCGATCGAGTGCCAGTAAAAGTGGAAAACAATCAATCTGTCTGGACGCGAGGTTATCAACCGCAACAGGTGCTTAATTTGCCGATTGCCCACGGGGAAGGGCGTTATTATGCCGCAGAAGATACGTTAAAATCTCTGGAGGATAACGGACAAATTCTCTTGCGTTACTGTACTCCCACAGGAGAGGTAGATGAGTCGGGAAATCCTAACGGTTCGTTAAATAATATTGCAGGAATTACCAATAAAGCAGGAAATGTGCTAGGAATGATGCCTCATCCCGAACGCGCCGCCGATCCGCTGCTCAATTTGACCGATGGGAGTCTGTTATTTCAGGAGTTGATCAATTGTTGTTGACTAGACCTCTTGTAAAAATCAAAAATTGTTGTTAGGGTCAGGAGTCAGTCGTCAGTAGTCAGGAGAATTAAAAATGAATAATAATCAATTAAATGGTCTATTTACCGACTTTAGGCAATTTAATCCTTATTTTTGCCGTTTTTAAACCCTCAAATAGTTGGGGTTTTTGGGGTTTTGGGGTTTTAGTTGAAATTTCCCTGATAACTGATAACTGATAACTTACCCACTGATAACTTACCCACTGATAACTGATAATCCTGTGGCTGTTTTAAAAGATAATCGGGCTACCGTCCAAAAGGTTCTCTGGATCACCCTGCTGCTGAACATTTTGGTTATGGCGATCAAAGCGGGGGTGGGTTTGAGGATTGGTTCTTTAAGTCTGCAAGCGGATGCTCTCCATAGTGTCACCGATAGTGCGAATAATGTCTTGGGATTAGTAGCGATGCGGTTTTCTTCTCCCTATCCAGATCGAGATCATCCCTACGGACATCTGAAATACGAAGCGATCGGAGCTTTAGCGATCGCCGCCTTTTTGGGGATTGCCTGTTTTGAAATCTTGCAAGGGGCGGTCATGCGTATTATCAAAGGAGGCAAACCCGTCGAGATTGCAGGTCCTGAATTATGGCTATTAATTATCGTTTTAGGGGTGAATATTTTTGTCACCTATTATGAAAGATCCGTGGGGCAGCGTGTCGGTAGTGCGATTTTGATTGCCGATGCTCGTCATACCATGAGTGATGTCTGGGTGACAATTACGGTTTTATTGGGTTTAGTCGGGGTTTGGGTGGGCAATACGGCCAATATTCCCCAATTACAATGGTTAGATGTGATTTTGTCCTTTCCCGTCGCTTTTTTGGTGTTTAGCAGTGGTTGGAAAGTCCTGATGGAGAATTTACCTTTGTTAGTGGATGAAATGGCGATCGCTCCTGAAGTGATTCATCAAATTGTGATGGAGGTGCCGGGGGTGCTTAATTGTCATGCGATCGCGTCTCGGGGAGTGGTGGGAAGACAGGTATTTATAGAAATGCACCTAGTTGTCTCCGCTCAAGATGTGGAAACTGCTCACGCAATCACGGAAGCGGTGGAAGCAAGATTAACCCAACAATTTAGCCCTGTGAGAATTTTAATTCACGTTGAACCGCCGGATTATCACTCCGATCAGATCACTTTTGATGAAGAAGTGTGAAGCAAAAAAGCCTAAAATAAGTAGCGAACTTTTGCTAGAGGTGGCCATGGCGACAGAAAATCAAGCTAGAAGCATAGTAATTACTGGTGGAGCAGGATTTATCGGCTCGAATTTTGTTCATCATTGGTGCGAGAATTATCCTGAGGATCGTGTCATTGTTCTTGATGCTCTTACCTATGCGGGCAATTTGAATAATTTAGCGACACTGAAAGATAGAAAGAATTTTCGTTTTCTGCAAGGGGATATCTGTGATCGAGCTTTAGTTGATCAATTATTTGCTGGTGAAAATATCGATACAGTTGCCCATTTTGCCGCCGAATCCCATGTGGATCGCTCGATTCTTGGACCTGGGGCTTTTGTGCAGACTAATGTGGTGGGAACTTTTACTCTATTAGAAAGTTTTCGGCAACATTGGTTAAGTAATCATCAACCGGATAACTATCGTTTTCTGCACGTTTCCACCGATGAGGTTTATGGCAGTTTAGGAGTAGATGATCCGGCTTTTACCGAAACTACTCCCTATGCTCCTAATAGTCCCTATTCTGCCTCAAAAGCGGGGAGTGATCATCTAGCGAGAGCTTATTTTCACACCTACGGAATGCCGACAATTATTACTAATTGCTCTAATAATTATGGTTCCTATCATTTTCCCGAAAAGTTAATTCCTTTGATGTGTATTAATATTCTTTTGGGTAAACCTTTACCCGTTTATGGTGATGGTCAAAATGTTCGAGATTGGTTATATGTGCGGGATCATTGTCAGGCTTTAGATACAGTTATTCACAAGGGAAAAGTGGGAGAAACCTATAATATTGGCGGCAATAACGAGGTAAAAAATATCGATTTAGTCAGGATGTTATGTGAGTTAATGGATGAATTGGCCACCGATTTACCCGTGCAACCTGCTCAGAATTTAATTACTTTTGTCAAGGATCGCCCTGGACACGATCGCCGGTATGCTATTGATGCCAGTAAAATTCGCACCGAATTAGGTTGGCAACCTGAAGAAACCGTAGAGGGGGGATTAAGAAAAACCATTCAATGGTATCTCGATCATCGGGATTGGTGGCAACCCTTGTTATCCAAAGAATATCAAGAGTATTATGGGAAAGTTTACGGTTAGAGAAGGGTAAAAACTTTAATCTTAATTTTGGGTGTGTTAGCGAAAACTAACACCCTCAAACCTTGTACCTCACTATTAAGATATCGGCGTTATTTTCAATAATATCCAATGGCTGCCGACCGTTCCCTCGATCGCCACTTGTGGAAATACCGCCTGGATGAGTTAGAATCGGAAAGGAGAATTTTTGAGTAACCATGATCAAATTACGTCTAAAACGCTTTGGTAAAAAACGCGAAGCCAGTTATCGTATCGTTGCGGCCGTTAGCACCAGTCGTCGCGATGGTCGTCCCCTAGAGGAGTTAGGATTCTACAATCCCCGCACCGATGAAGTGCGTCTGGATGAAGAAGGAATCATCCGACGCTTACAACAAGGTGCGCAACCGACGGACACCGTGCGCGGCATTCTCACCAAACAGAAAATTTTCGAGAAAATCAATGCCTAGTACCCCCAATTATCTCGAACTGGTGAAATTTATGATCGAGCCGTTTTTGGAAGATCCAGCCAGTCTGAGATTGGATATCGAGCGCTGTAAGGAAAATGAACGTCTTTGGGTGCGTGTAGCCTTCGATGATGCCGATAAAGGCAAAGTTTACGGCCGGGGAGGACGCAATTTACAGGCGATTAGAACTACCCTAGAAATGGCGGCCGCGAGTGCGGGTCGCTCTGTTTATCTAGAAGTCTATGCGGCCGAAAATGAAGGCGAACAGCGCCGCACCCGTCGTTCTAATGGTAACTTTGAAGGTACGGAAAGAAGACCGAGCAATCGCCGACCACCCGCACCCCGGCAACCCAACAACTAACGAGCGATTTTAGGAAAACAGGGAAGGGGTTTCAACCTCGACCCTCTCCAGTTGCTCTAATTGCTGCCAAACTTTGGCGAGTAAAGTGGTTAATCCGGCTCCCGTAACGGCGGAAATAGTCAAAATCTCGGCATTGGTTATTTTAGCAAACTGCTTTTGGTAGTTATCTATCGTTTCCTCGTCCACAGCATCAATTTTGTTGAAAACCAGTATTTGCGATCGCTTTTCCAATTCCCGACCATAGGCGGCTAATTCCCCTTGAATAATTTGATAATCGGCGATCGGGTCTTCTGATGTCAAGGAGACAAGATGAATTAACAGGCGTGTGCGTTCGATATGGCGTAAAAATTCGTGTCCTAAGCCGATTCCTAGGTGCGCTCCCTCGATTAATCCAGGAATATCGGCGAATACCGTCCCATCTCCCGTGGGTTTGCGTACCACTCCCAAGTTAGGAATAAGAGTCGTAAAGGGATAATCGGCGATTTTGGGACGAGCAGAGGAAACGGCCGAGATTAGGGTAGATTTTCCCGCATTGGGCAGCCCAATAATGCCCACTTCCGCTAATAACTTCAATTCTAGGCGTAAATGGCGTTTTTCTCCGTCTAAACCGGGTAAAGCGTATTCGGGTGCGCGGTTATTATTGCTTAAAAAGTGGCGGTTGCCTAATCCCCCTTTTCCCCCGGCAGCCACGATTAAAGTCTGTTCGGGAGTGACCAAATCGCCGATAATTTCCTCGCTATCGAGATCGTAAACCACTGTACCACAGGGAACTTTAATAATGCGATCGCTACCGTTGGCTCCCGTGCAGTTGTTCGGACCGCCCCGTTTACCGTCATCGGCCTTAAAATAGCGACTATACTGGAAATCTAGCAGGGTTTGCAGGTTCTGAGTCGCCACAAAAATCACCGAACCACCTTTTCCCCCATTACCTCCGGCCGGACCGCCGGCGGGGACGTATTTTTCCCGACGGAAAGCGACAATTCCATCACCTCCCTTACCCCCTTCCACTTCTATTTCGGCGCGATCAATAAACTGCATAAGATTAAATAATTAAAGTGAAAAGTCAAAACCAAAAAACCAATTAGCTGTTAGTGTGCCGCGACCGGTTAATCATACTCCTTAAAATAGAGCGAGAGTCAGTCTTTAGTACATTCGTTCGGAAATAAAAAACTTGTTTCTGGGCGGGGAATCCCTACAATAGGAAACAGGATAATTAGTAGCAGATGAAAACCGATGGGGCAGTTTTTTAAACAAACTTTCGCTAGTTGCTTGGGGACTTTATTGGGATTATTGGCATTTTCGACCCTAGGTGTGGGAGGGTTAGCATTTTTACTGCTTTCCTTGCTTAATTCTAGCGATAGCTCCTCAGTTAAGGAAAAATCAGTCTTAGTTTTTAACTTAGCCACCAATATCAGCGATGCTCCCCCTAGTTCCAGTTTAGCCGATAGTTTGACCGGTGAGAGTAGGACCACTTTAAATTTGCGACAGGTGATAGCGGCGATCGAAAAGGCCGCCCTTGATGATAACATTGTCGGTCTGTTACTCTATGGTCGCGACAATATCGGTGAATATGGCTATGCTACCCTGACGGAAGTGCGGCAAGCTTTGGCAAAATTTCGCCAATCGGGTAAAAAAATTATCGCCTACGATATGGAATGGACGGAAAAGGAATATTATCTCGCTTCCGTTGCTGAAACGGTGATTATTAATCCCGTGGGGAGAATGGAAATTAATGGTTTAAGTAGTCAACAAACCTTTTTTGCCGATGCACTAGAAAAGTATGGTGTGGGGGTGCAAGTGGTAAAAGTGGGTTCTTTTAAAGGTGCAGTGGAACCCTATACGCGTCAGGATTTAAGTGTCCAGAATCGTCAGCAGCTGCAAACCCTACTCGATACAATTTGGTCTAATTATAGTTCCACAGTGGCCAAAAGTCGCAATTTAACCCCCCAACAGGTGCAAACTATTTCTGATACTCAAGGTATTCTGGAAGCAACCACGGCGAAAAAGGCGGGTTTTGTCGATGAAGTGGCCTATTTAGATCGAGTAATTGTTTTGGCTAAAGAGTTGACAGGAGAAGCAAAAAATAAAACTAATGAGGAGGAAAATTCTGGCTCTTTTTCGCAAATTTCTTTAGCTAATTATGCTAGTTCTCTCGATGAGGAGGAAAATAGTAGCAATCAAATAGCGATAGTTTATGCAGAAGGGACAATCGTAGAAGGTCAGGGAGATAGAGGCCAAATCGGTGGGGATAAATTGGCGAAGGAACTGCGAAAATTACAGGGGAAGGAGGAGGTGAAAGCGGTAGTTTTGCGGATTAATAGTCCGGGGGGAAGTGCCACCGCTTCTGAGGTGATTCTGCGGGAAATTAAGCGTTTAGATGCGACCAAACCGGTAATTATTTCTATGGGTGATGTGGCAGCTTCTGGGGGTTATTGGATCGCCATGGGGGGTCAAAGAATTTTTGCCGATAATGATACAGTTACTGGTTCGATCGGTGTGTTTGGATTATTGTTAAATATCCAGAAGATTGCTAATAATAATGGCATCGATTGGGACACGGTGAAAACTGGACAATTAGCCGATCTATCTACTATTACCAGACCGAAAAATCCCCAAGAATTAGAAATTTATCAAGCGGCAGTTAATCGGTTCTATGATTTATTTATCGAGACGGTGGCCAAGGGGCGAAAATTATCCCCAGATAAGGTAAGAACTGTAGCTCAAGGTCGCGTCTGGACGGGAAAAGATGCGGTTAAAATTGGTTTAGTTGATCAAATAGGTGGCCTAGAAGCGGCAGTACAATACGCAGCCAAAACAGCTAAATTAGGGGATGATTGGAGTCTTCAAGAATATCCTCGTTCGCAAAGTTGGCAAGAAGAACTTTTTTCTAATTTATTGCAAACCTATCTTCCTCCTCTCACTAAAAATAATCACCCTTTGACGCAGGAATGGCAAAATTTTCAGCAGGAATTATTGAAGTTACCTACATTTAACGATCCCCATAGTGTTTATGCTAAGTTACTTTTTAATCTCGATTTTCGCTGATACTTATGTAAAAATAATGCCCGCTAATTATGAAATTCTTTGACAAAAATTTCTATGAATCGCCCTAATAGCGTTATTCTTGGTTTAGCCTATATTTTGGGATTATTATCTACAGGTCTGCTAGATTTTAGTCCCCAGTTAAACCGATGGCAAGAAGTGGTAATTAGGATTGTTATTATCAGTCTAATTACCCTGTTAACCACAACTTTTATCCGTCGTTTTTGGTGGCAAAGTCCCCCGAAAAAAACTTGGCTGATAGCGGGATTAATAGCTATATTTGCCGTTGTTTATCTAGAAATTCGTACTCCTTACCCCAGCGCAAACGATATCAGTCATCTTTTAAAAAATAATGTAGTTAACTCTATTAAAATCACGGGCAGTATTATATCAGAACTTCGTCTTAATCGCCGAGAAAATTTACAATTTTGGTTAGAAGTAAAAGAATTTAGCCTTAGGAATTTACCCACAGAAAAATCCGAAGGTAAACTCTACGTCACTCTACCAAATCTAGCAGAAAATCAGGTTTATCCCGGACAAGAAATAACAGTTAAAGGATTACTGTATCGTCCCCGTCGTGCCAATAATCCCAATGCTTTTGACTTTGCTAATTATCTAGCGCTTCGGGGTGCTTTTGCTGGTTTAAAAGGGGAAATAATTATCGATAAAAAGTCACCGACTTGGGGAGTTTGGCAGATTCGTCAGCGCATTGTTGAGGCACAAATTCAAGGACTAGGCCAAGAAAAAGGGACTTTATTAAGTTCGATTACCCTCGGACGACAAGCAGTTAATTTGCCAGCAAAAATCACTGATTTATTTATTAAAACTGGATTAGCTCACATTTTAGCAGCTTCTGGCTTTCATGTGGCTATTTTGTTGGGATTTGTTTTAACTATTACTCGCAATTTATCCCCCAAACAACAGTTTATTATTGCCCTTACTATCTTAATAATTTACGGTACTTTAACAGGGTTACAACCTTCAGTCCTGCGGGCGATTTTGATGGGAATTGGGGCATTAATCGGTCTGCTTTATAATCGACAAGTTAATAGTTTAGGTTCCCTGTTACTAGCGGCTACAATTCTATTATTATGGCAACCTCTCTGGATTTGGGATTTAGGATTTCAGTTAAGTTTTTTAGCGACTTTGGGATTAATTATTACCGTTCCTTTACTGAAAAATAAAATCGACTATTTCCCTAATTTAATCGCTGAACCTATAGCTATTAGTCTAGCTGCTACTCTCTGGACTATGCCTTTATTAATGTTTACCTTTAACTCGATCGCTCTTTATAATATCCCCATTAATATTATCACAACCCCCCTAGTTACCCTAATTAGTTTAGGAGGAGTTTTTACTGCTTTTTTAGGTTTAATTTATCCCCCTTTGGGCAGTATCAGCGCTAGTATTCTCTATTACCCTCTAGAGTTATTACTGCAAATTACCAACTTTTTTAGTCTGCTTCCTTTTAGTACCTACTCCACAGGTAAATTATCTTTAGGAGTGATGTTAATTATTTATATTTGCCTTACCTTAATCTGCTTTAATCTCTGGTTTCGTCAACGGTGGCATTTAATCGGTTTATTTATACTCGCTGTAATTTTAATACCGATTATTTATCAACATTTTACTTTAACTCAGGTGACAGTTTTAGCCACCAAATCGCAACCAGTAATCATTATTCAAAATCGAGGAAATACTCTGTTAATTAATGGGGAAGAACCCGCAACAGCACGTTATACAGTTTTGCCCTTTTTGCGACAGGAGGGAATTAATCAAATACAAGGGGCAATAACTGTCAATAATTCGGCGCAATTCTCAACTATTAGTGAGGATATACCGATCCAAAAAACTCTAAATTTATCCCGGTTAGAAAAATTTAATCTCGGCGAAATTACTGGACAATTGATCGAGAAAAATTTATTTAAATTTCAGGTAAAAAATCAATCTTGGCTCTGGATTGTCAACCCGAAAATTCCCGCTAATTTATCCCAAAAACTCAACCCGCTAGTGTTATTATGGCAGGGAAGTAATCTAGATAAACAATGGCTAGAGTTCATTCGACCACAAACAGCGATTGCTGTCACTAACAATCTCTCCCGCAATGCCAGAAATCAACTGAGAAAGGCCGGTATTAAGACTTACTGGACTGGGAGAGATGGGGCAATTCAATGGACGGCAAAAAATGGATTTCAACCCTTTCTAATTAATGAGTGATATGTACTACCAAAACTGAACAGGGAGCATGATGTACCACATAATTACTGACACTACCCAAGATTAACTCAGATAAACCCGAGCGACCGTGACGACCAACAATAATTAAATCCATCCCCTCTTGCTGGGCAACTTGACAAATTTTCTGCCCCGGATCACCGATATAATAATCAGCCTGGGCCGTGATATTATCTTCCTTAGCTCGATCGACTAAACCGTTTAACCAAGCTTGTAATTCCGCTTGCATTTCTTCGGTGATTTGTTGTTCTAAGGCGATCATATCGGAGGGATAACCGCCACCATAACCGATCAGATTACCATAAATAAAAGTTTCCGTGTAGGGGGTCAAAGGTTTGGACAGACTATAAATAATCCGCAACTCACTAGCGTAGGTTTTCGCTAAGAGAATAGCCGCATCCAACACCTCTGGAGTGACATCTTGATAATCCACAGCCACGAGAATTTTATTATAGAGTTTGTTGGTATCCCGATCGACTGAGAGTGTTTCCGTATTATTCATAGAATTAGCCTCCTCGATAGCAGACAACTTCAGGGTTGAAGTTAATCTTTTTTCCCATCGGCTGCCAGCAATACCCCGGGGAAATAGTCAAAAATTGCCGAAAGCTGATGATTGATCGCTGACGATCCCCTACCTCTAGTGTGACATTTTTCGGATAATGTAGCTAAATCCCCAAAAAAATTAACAATTTACCCTACTGTCACCTCCCTGTTCTGTCCTAACCCGTCACTATTTGTTGATACATATCATAGTCAGAATAGGATCAAGATTACATCTATATTGGTGCTAATGGGGGATGATAGATTGAAAGCGGATGTTTAAAGCTGTCCGGGCGTGTAAACCTCTTACAAATACACTGTATTTATAAATGTCAGTCCTTTTACACGCCTTTTTTCCCTTTTTAACCGCAAATCCGTTTTTAAGCAGAAGTTATTCAAAGAGGGCGAAGGCAATTCGCCTCTACAATAAATAATATTATTGCGCCAATGGTAGGGGCGCACTGCGTGCGCCCAAAATGTCATCTAGATATTTCGACCAAATTGAGATGCAGCCTTTGCCAAGGGCAGCTGCAGTATATAATCCAATTAGAGCGAGTTCTAAACCAACAGCTATGATTAGTCGCTACATTGTCGCATGGCTCCCGATGGTCTTAATAGGAATTAGTAACGGTATCCTCCGAGAAACCACCTACGGAAAATATCTCGATGAACTACGCGCTCATCAAATTTCTACCCTGACAGGAATCCTCTTTTTTAGTCTTTATATTGGCACTCTTGTTTATTTTTGGAGTCTAGAATCGTCTGGTCAAGCAATTACTATCGGTTTAATTTGGTTAGTATTAACAGTGGGTTTTGAGTTTCTATTTGGCCATTTTATCGCTGGTCACTCTTGGTCAAGATTAGGTCAAGATTATAATCTTTTAGCGGGACGAGTTTGGATTTTTGTTCTCTTGGTCATTACTTTTGCTCCCTTACTATTTTATCAACTTTTTTCTTAATTATGAAAGCTATTATCATTAATCGCTATGGCGATAGTAATGTTCTCCAATACACCGAAATAGAAAAGCCAATTCCCCAAGAAAAAGAAGTCTTAATTAAGATTATGGCAGCGGGAATTAATCCGATTGATTGGAAGATTCGTCGGGGAATGCTCAAAATAGCCACAGGTAATAAATTTCCCCTGCAATTAGGTTTTGATTATGGGGGAATTATCGTTGAAAAAGGTAGTCAGGTGGAACAATTTCAGATCGGAGATGAGGTTTTTGGTTTTGTCAATCAATTACCCGGTAGAACCTATGCTGAATATGCAATTATTCCCGCTTCCCTATTAGTTAAAAAACCGCATAATCAGAGTTTTATTGAAGCTGCCGCCACTCCTTTAGCCGCTTCTACCGCTTTGCAAGTCTTGCGCGATTTTGGCGGTATTCAAGCAGGAAATCGGATTTTAGTTAATGGTGCATCGGGAGGAGTGGGTAGCTTTGCCGTGCAGATAGGAAAAATTTTCTCCGCACAAGTAGATGGAGTTTGTAGTAGTAAAAATATCGATTATGTCACCTCTTTAGGAGCCGATAAAGTTATCGATTATACCCAAGAAGATTGGAGAAAAACTGAGCAGAAATATGATATAATCTTCGATGCTGTGGCTAAGTCTTCTTTTTGGCACTGTCGTCAGCTTTTAAAACCCCAAGGCACCTATATAACCACCCTACCAAATCCAGGAATTATCCTCCTAAATTATCTCGGTGCTTGGTTGCCACAAAAAGGGAAAGTGATATTTTTTGCTCAAGCACAAGCGTCCGACTGGCAATTTCTCAAAGAAGCGATCAAATCGGGAAAATTAACTGTTAGAATCGATCGCACCTATACTTTTTCCCAGGTGGCAGCAGCTCATAATTATAGTGAATCGGAAAGAGTGCGCGGAAAAATAGTCTTGATACCGGATGAAGGATAAATAGTTAGGGGTTTTCCTGATTTTTGGGGGAACGAGTAAATAGTTTTAAGTAAGTAGAAACAGAGAATTCTTTAATTGGAAAGGTGATAAAAGTCAAGGGATTAATAGTAATAATAATATTGCGGCTATCCCTCTGTACCGCCTTGATAATCTGTTTAGCCACCCAATCGGCGGACATAATACCCACAGGATTTAAATTACTCTTAAAAGGGCCAAGAATTAGCTTTCTCACCACACAGGGGGCATCTAAACGACGCAGGGTAATCATATCACCGATCGCCCGTTTACTGAGTTCGTAGAGGGGGCTAAAGGCAGGATTAACCTCCGCTTCCGAGGTATTCACCCAGACTTCCTTGCGGGCAATTTGCTCGTTAGTGCGGACAGTTTTGAAGAATAATTCCATTAAACGCCAGACGGAAAAAGTATTCACTTCGTAGGCTAATTCGATCGCTTCTGGGGTTCTTTGGCCGTGGACATTAACGCCATGATTTAAAATCAGTATATCTACAGACTTAAATAGGTCCTCAAGTTGCGTTTCTTCACCGATTTGCCATTTTACGGTTTTTACAGGGACTGATTCGCCGTTAATTTCAATAGCGATCGCATTCTCCCCGGAAGTGAGCGCGATCACCTTGGCTCCCTTCAGTTGTAGGTACTTTAACAGCGATCGCCCTAAGGTTCCATTCGCTCCGGTAATGGCGATCGTTTTGCCTTTGAGAGAAAGTGCCGTCCCCATCAATTTATCCATAAAGGTGAAAGTTCCACAATAATAAGCCTTTTGGTTATCAAAATGGTGTCGCCAGTGGTAGGTACGATTAACGCGCCATTGAGCGGGGAAACTCTCAAATTGCCCCGGACGATGGGTTAAATCGGTTAATTCCTCCAGATTGGCGATACCTAAACCTCGACCGATCGCCGTACTGAGAAAAGCCAAAGTATAAAGGGAGCCTAACCAACCCAACCAAGGGCGATCGAACCCCCAAAAGTAGGCCAATAGTACAGGTAAAACACTTGCAGCCAACATGACCAAGGCCTCCGGTACATCATTGTACCAGTGCGCCCGACGATAAATTTCCTCGCTCATTACCGACAGATCGGGACGAAAAACCCGATGATGCCAGACGTGCAGACGATAAAGGGGCTGCCAATGGTGGGCCAGAGCATGATAGCAATCACGCACGATCTCCACCCAAATAATTGAGCCACAAATCAGTCCGACACAGAGGAGCAGGTTTGACATAAGGGATAAATGTTAAATTTTTCTCAACGAATGTAAACAAAGCAATCTTAGCCGAAAAAGCGCATTTATAGGGAAAAAAAAGCCAATAGCTTGAAAAACTAGGGTTTATTTCCCGAAAAAACTTAAGATTCTGTTAAAAATTTTAACAATTTTCGGTAAGATAAAGCAAGAAACAAGCGTCTACTTGAACAGTACTTAACCTGAGTCGATTATGGCAGAAAATTATTGGTCGCGAGAGGATGATAACGAAGAATTAGACCCGATTGGTTCCCTCCTATCTGACTGGTCCGATCCCGAAGACGAGGAGGACGAATTTAGAAGCGAAATTTTTCAAGGCCGATCGGGACGCAGACAGAAAGCGGCTTTTAGCCTCATGGCGATCTGGACAATAATTATCGGACTTCATTGGCTGAGTTGGGGTTATTGGGCAATTATCGCCCTAACTATGGTACTATCGGGGCAAGCTTTGCGGCTGCTGTTCACCAAACCAGAAACGCCGCCAATTCCTTTACTAGATAAGGATTTAGCCTCTGTCCCCAGGGTTTCTCTCTTAGTAGCGGCCAAAAATGAAGAAACCGTAATCACGAAACTGGTTAATTATCTCTGTCATCTAGACTATCCCCAAGATAAATTAGAAGTTTGGATCGTCGATGACTATAGTACCGATAACACCGGTGCGATTCTCGATCGCCTTGCTTTAGAATATCCCCAATTACAAATTCTCCATCGTCCTGCTAATGCCGGAGGTGGCAAATCCGGTGCCTTGAATCAGGTTTTATCCCTGACTAACGGGGAAATTATTGGCGTATTCGATGCCGATGCGGGATTATCCTCCGATTTACTGCGTCATGTGGTCCCGATGTTCGACGATCAAGAAGTGGGTGCGGTACAGGTGCGAAAAGCGATCGCCAATGCCGACGAAAACTTCTGGACAAAAGGACAAGCGGTAGAAATGATCTTTGATAGCTGTTTCCAACAGCAACGGATCGCGGTGGGAGGGATCGGAGAATTGCGCGGAAATGGTCAATTTGTCCGTCGTAGTGCCTTAAATCGTTGCGGGGGTTGGAATGAACAAACGATCACCGACGATCTTGATTTAACTATTCGTCTCCATATCGATAATTGGAAAATTAATATCTTAAATTTTCCCGCAGTAGCGGAAGAAGGGGTGAAAACCGCGATCGCTTTATGGCATCAGCGCAATCGTTGGGCCGAAGGTGGTTTTCAGCGTTATCTCGACTATTGGAAAGCAATTTTAAAGTCTCCCATGCCTTGGCCGAAAAAGTTTGATTTAATTGCTTTTTTGCTCGTTCAATATATCTTACCTGCGGCCGCTATTCCCGATCTTTTAATCACTATTACCCAGCATCAAGCTCCGATTTTAACTCCTTTAACTGGTTTGGCTCTTTCCCTTTCTCTCTGGGGGATGGTGACAGGATTAATCCGGGTTAATAGGGGTAAAAAATTGACTTTTGCTCTCGGTTTGGACATCCTTGCTCAAACCCTTCGCGGCATGATTTATATGATGCACTGGTTTATTATTATTCCCAGTGTCAGCCTGCGGATGGCTTTGCGTCCTAAACGTTTGAAATGGGTGAAAACCGTTCATCTGGGGGAACATCTCAGGGCCGAAGTTTAATTTTCGAGGATAGACTCCAAAAACTTTGGCCTTATCAGGCTTGAAATCCCCTGTTAGTAAAGGTTACAGCCCTTACAAGCCCCTTTTGGAAAAATTTCCAATTTCCTTAATCATGCTTGCTGCCAATAATGTGTTAATTTAGATACAGAATTGAATTCCGTGACAGCACTGGGGTAGCGAAAAGCGCTCGCTCCAGTTTTTTTTATCTAAATCGGGGTTGGGGGTTAGGGGGAGTAGGGAGAAAAAAGCTGATGGCTCTCTTGGGTTTGAATGTATTCTAAGATACAGTCCTGCGGGGGAGCGAATGGAACGAACCACAAAAACACAAAGGACACAAAGATTGATCGCTACCATTGAAAATATGGCAATTATTGGAGCCATGAGGTACAATAGAAGGCAAATAGACAAATAATTGCGGGACAGAGCAGACATGAGACCCTATTCAGTAGATTTTCGCCAAAAAATTATCGATGTCTGGGAAAAAGAAAAAATTTCTATTCGAGAACTAGCCAAGAGATTTAATGTGGCCAAAAGCTTTATTCAAAAGTTATTGAAACAATATCAAGAAACTGGAGATATCCGTCCTCGTCCCCAGGGAGGCAGTCCCCCAAGCAAGTTAAATAGTGAGCAATTAGTAATTCTTGTCGAAATCATCGAAGCTAACAGGGATGCAACCCTGCAAGAATTATCTAACTTACTCTATGAAAAGACAGAGATTAAAGTCAGTAGAGCCACCCTAGGGCGAATTACGAAAAAACTGAATCAAAGTTTTCCCAAAAAATTCCACAGGAGTCCGAGAAAGTTGGAGAAAAAGTAACATGGTTTCCCATTTGCTTGTCGATGAAGTATTGAGCAATTGAGTCGAACAGAACAAAACCTCAAAAAAGAAGCAAAAATATGGCGATATAGTCAATATTTATCGAGTGCATCTCATCTGTGAGACTTTCTCCCACTTATAATCAGCAGCAGAAGTTATTAAAAGAGGGTGAATGCAATTCGTCCCTACAAGCCCAAAATATGATATAGATATTTCTATAAAATTGAGATGCAGCCTTTCACTGATTACTGTTTACTGATCACTGAAAGGTCTCCTGTCTCGACTAGGAAATTAATTTTTCACGACTACTTATAGTTAATCATGTATTTCTGGCAATTTCGTGTTTATCAGCGTCCTTTGCTGCGTCCCCTACAAACCCATCACGGACTCTGGCAAATTAGGCAAGGAATTATTATTCGCTTAGAAGCTGAAGATGGACGTATTGGATGGGGAGAAATTGCTCCTTTACCTGAATTTGGTTCAGAAACATTATCGGCAGCAATATTATGCTGTCAAAGTCTCAAAAATCCCCTATCAATAAATTCAATTTTTTCTATTCCTGAACAATTTCCCGCTTGTCAATTTGCCTTTGAATCAGCTTTAGAAGATTTAAGTATAGAAAATCAATCAAGAGAATTAGAACCGAAAAAGTATAGTTATTTATTGCCCACTGGTGCGGCAGTATTTCCCTGTCTGGATGATATTTTAGCCACCAATCAAACTAATACTTATAAATGGAAAATTGGAGTCAATTCTCTCAAGCAAGAGTTAAACTTATTTGAAAAATTAATTACCCGATTACCCAGGAAAATTAAATTGCGTTTAGATGCCAATGGGGGATTAAGTATTACTGAGGGTAAAATCTGGTTAAAAATTGCCGATGAATCTAAAATAATTGAATTTATCGAACAACCTTTACCCCCGTCTCAATGGTTAGAAATGTTGCAATTAAGTCAAGATTTTACCACAGGGATTGCTTTAGATGAATCCGTAGCCAATCTTCGACAAATAGAGGAATGTTATCAACGGGGATGGCGAGGAATTTTTGTGATTAAACCTGCTATTACTGGTTCAATACAAGGGTTAAGAAATCTTTGGAGAAAATATCCCTTAGATTTAGTATTTTCCTCGGTTTTAGAAACTAATATCGGCAGAAAATCCGCTCTACGTCTAGCACAAGAATACCCCAGAAAGGAGCGAGCTTTAGGTTTTGGTGTGCAACAATGGTTTAATAATAGTGACCCCGATTGGTTGGAAAAACTGTGGACGACATCAGCGAACAATTAGCATATCTCAGTCAAAAAGATTGGTTATATGGATACAATAGCCAGAAATTTTATCAATTATATCAGTCCTATTCTCGGCAATTTATCGCCGCAGATAATCCTCGATTAACTCTACTTCTGTCCGAAGGCAATCCCCTTAAATTCTTAGCGATATTCTTGGCTGCCGTCAGGGTCAAAAGTTGCCTATTTTTAGCTAATCCCGACTGGAAAAATAACGAATGGGAACAGGTTTTCTCTCTGATGCGACCCGATTATATTTTTGGCGAAAATATCAAGGTTTTTAACTATAATTCTCCTCCTGTCAATCCTGGGACTAATTCTCTGATGATACCCACGGGAGGAACATCGGGAAAAATTCGCTTTGCTATCCATAACTGGTTAACTTTAACTGCTTCTGTCAAAGGTTTTTCTGAATATTTTCAAGTCAAGCAGGTTAACTCTTTTTGCCTACTGCCCTTATATCATGTTAGTGGTTTAATGCAGTTTCTAAGAAGTTTTTTAACAGGGGGAGATTTTGCTGTTATTCCTTACCATAAAATCAAGCAAAAGCGCATAAATACTCTCAATCTTCAAGATTATTTTATCTCCTTAGTCCCCACTCAATTACAATTTTTTCTAGAAAATGATCCTCGATGGTTAGCCAATTTTAAAACAGTTTTACTAGGAGGTTCCCCTGCATGGCCATCTTTATTAGAAAAAGCTAGAGAATATAATATTTCCCTATCTCCCACCTATGGAATGACAGAAACTGCCTCACAAATTGTCACTCTTAAACCAGAAGATTTTCGACGAGGCAATAATAGTAGTGGACAGCTATTACCCCATGCTCAGATAAAAATTAATCCCGATAACCAGAAAATTATTATTGAAGCGAAATCTTTATTTTTAGGTTATTATCCCCATCTTAATCAAGCAAGCTACTTCGAGACCGATGATTTAGGTTACTTGGATGAAAGTGGTTATTTATATATCATTGGCCGCGATAGTCAAAAAATAATTACTGGAGGAGAAAATGTTTATCCTTTTGAGGTAGAAACTGCCATTAGACAAACTAATTTAGTTAAAGATGTGGTGGTTTTAGGATTGCCAGATTCTCGATGGGGACAGGTAATTGTGGCTTTTTATGTACCCGTCAACTCTCAGATATGCCAGACAATTATTCAATCCCAGATTAAAGATAAATTAGTCAATTATAAACTGCCGAAACATTGGATAAAATTACCAGAGATACCAAAAAGTCCCCAAGGGAAGATTAATCGAACCACTTTAATTAAATTAGCTGAAACTTGTTTTGACACCGAGTCAAACCCCGGACGATACTTATAGCAGTTATCTTAATGGTGAGTTATGAGATAACCACTGTCTTCTATGCTGGTAGTTAAAGGATGAAAACGAACTCGACGCTTTTGCTTGTCGTAAAGCATAGATAGTATCGGCGGCCAAATTTTCGATTTCAAAGTCTGGCAAAGTTCTAAATTCTTGTTTTTCCTCCGCTTCTAGGGGAGGTTCTCGGAAAAAGAATAAAGCGAGAGGACGTTTATATATTTCTGCTAACTTTTCCAATTGACTATAAGCAGGAAAGTCCTCTCCTGGCTCCCATTTCTCGATAACAGAAACATCTTTTTTAAACTTGACCGCCACAGACTCAAGAGAATATGTCGCCCTTTCTCTTGCCCACTGGATTATCTTGGGATTAACGCCTGTCAGTTTCTCGCCCATCGGTTTATCTTATCATCACCAGATAGAGATTTCTAGCTTAATTGAGCTACCGCAATAGTTTATTTATACTATATAATTACCCAAAATAGAGACAATGTACTGAGTTCTGGATAGGTCAGCGAGGGATTGATAACTTTTTCCTATATAAAAAACCAGTGAAAAGCTTGACATTGGCCAAAATCCCCGGACAATGTTAAGTTAAATTAACCAATAGCCAAGGCTTGTATTTAAGGAAAACCCCTTATGGTAGCAACACCAGTTCAACAGAAATACGACATTAAAGATATTAGTTTAGCCCCCATCGGCAAACAGCGCATCGAATGGGCCGGTCGGGAAATGCCAGTTTTGCGTCAATTAGCCGAACGTTACGCCATCGAAAAACCCTTTGCTGGACTGCGTTTAGTCGCTTGCTGTCACGTTACCACCGAAACCGCTAATTTGGCCATCGCACTCAAAGCCGGTGGCGCCGATGCGTTACTAATTGCTAGTAATCCCCTTTCCACCCAGGATGATGTGGCCGCTTGTTTAGTCGCTGATTACGGCATCCCCGTTTATGCAATCAAAGGGGAAGATAACGACACCTATCACCGTCACGTTCAAATCGCCCTCGATCATAAACCCCAGATTATCATCGATGATGGTTGTGATGTGGTAGCCACCCTAGTTAAAGAAAGAAGTCACCAATTACCCGACATTATCGGTACTACCGAAGAAACTACCACCGGTATCGTCCGTTTGCAAGCCATGCTCAAAGCCGGGGTATTATCCTTCCCCGCAATGAACGTTAACGACGCAGAAACCAAGCATTTCTTTGATAATCGCTACGGTACAGGTCAATCTACCCTTGATGGTATCATTCGCGCCACCAATATCCTCCTCGCCGGTAAAACGGTGGTTGTGGCTGGTTATGGTTGGTGTGGTAAAGGTGTGGCTATGCGGGCCAAAGGTTTAGGCTCTAATGTAATTGTCACCGAAATCAACGCCGTGCGGGCCATTGAAGCAGCGATGGACGGTTTCCGGGTTATGCCCATGGATGAAGCCGCTAAAGAAGGCGATATCTTCATCACTGTCACTGGTAACAAGCACGTTATCCGGGCCGAACATTTCGACCTGATGAAAGATGGGGCGATTGTTTCCAACTCCGGTCACTTTGATATTGAAATCGACCTGCAAGCTTTAGGCGCAAAAGCCGATAATGTTAAGGAAGTTCGCAACTTTACCCAACAATATAGACTAAAAAGCGGTAAATCCGTCGTTGTTATCGGTGAAGGTCGCCTAGTTAACCTCGCCGCCGCCGAAGGTCATCCTAGTGCCGTTATGGATATGAGTTTCGCTAACCAGGCGATCGGTGTAGAATATTTGGTTAAAAATAAGGGTAAATTGGCCCCCGGTATCTACTCGATTCCCTACGAATTAGACCAAGAAATCGCCCGTTTGAAACTGCAAGCCATGGGGATTGAAATCGATACCCTCACCGAAGCCCAATTAGAATATATCAACTCCTGGACTTCCGGAACCTAATATCAGTTATCAGTTATCAGTTATCATTTTACTGTTAACTAAAAATACTTCTCCAATCTCCTTTTTTTACTTTAAAACTGTTTTCTAAATCCTAAAAAATTATGACTGAATGGATTACAAATACAATGACTTCTATGGGCTATTTAGGCATAGCCCTATTAATGTTTTTAGAGAATCTTTTTCCTCCCATTCCCTCGGAATTAATTATGCCCCTGGCGGGTTTTACCGTCCATGAGGGACAAATGGAATTTATTCCGGCAGTCGTAGCGGGGATTTTTGGTACGGTCATCGGAGCGCTACCTTGGTATTATCTCGGTCGGGTTGTGGATGAGGAAAAAATCGAAAAACTAGCCGATAAATACGGCAAATGGATTACCGTTTCCGCTAAAGATATTCAAAAAGCCAATCAATGGTTTAACCGTCACGGTAGCAAAGCGGTTTTACTCTGTCGTTTGGTCCCCGGAGTACGAACTTTGATTTCCCTACCCGCCGGAATGAATCACATGGCGATGATTCCCTTTTTAGTTTACTCCACCATCGGCACGACCCTCTGGGTCGTTTTTTTAACGGCAGCAGGTTACTTTTTAGGGAAGAATTACCCCCTTGTGGAAGAATATCTGGCTCCCGTCTCAAAAATAGCTCTACTTGTCCTGGTTATCTGGTTTATCCTCTGGATTATCCGCAAACGTAATCGCCGGTACGAGTAGGTGTTGATGAGAGGTGGTGCGTTACGACGGATTGTCACCTTCGAGTCACAGCAGCAATTTTTGCCGTCTAACGCACCCTACGTTTTACTACTAATCACGCCGGCTACTCAAGACGGCCGTGATCAGCAAATAGGCCAGCGTCACCCCGATACTGATCTGGAAGGAATAGGGAGCGGCGCGGTATCGATACCAACTAGAAAAAGATTCAAGAATTCTCAGGGTGAACAACACTACCCAATTTAAGGAAAGCATTAGGAGGTAAAAAAACGCCCCGACTCCCAACGACTGCACAAACCGATTTTTTAATAAATCCATAGCCCTAACCAAGTTAACTAGAACTCTTGCAAATTAATTATATGTTATAATGATAGGCTGACTAATTTTCCAAAAAAATTAGCATTACTTTTCTCTATCAATACTAAACAAAAGCACGATACTGAGAATAATAGGAATTGTCGGTAATGCTTCATCCTCAGAAAAGGGAAACTCAACTGTACTAGGCATGAGCAGATGCCCCTTGGTCATCCTGAATCATCTGCCCCAGGATGTTTGCTGCTGCTGTTGCGTCGTAGGGCCACCAAATTGGGTACTCTGATGCGGAGAAGATGACTTGTAGTTCAGCGTCTGGGATTTGTGTGGCCAGGAGTTTAAAGAGTGATAATTTGTCTGACTGGCTCAGATTGTTGACCAGAGGAATTAACTCAGCGAGTGACATGGCTTAAACTTCTAGATGTGCGAGAATAAATTGATCATATCCAAAAAGGTGGTGTGGTGAGGAATCATCGTCCGGCCCCGGCGGTGAGGATGTCAAAATTTTTCATAATTGACAGGGTGGGCTATGCCTACCCTATTTTGTTGAAACTTTTAGCACTCTAGTTCACAATAAAGGTAAAGATCGTAAGAGCTACCTTGTAATGGCGGAATTGCTTTCAAGAATTACAGTTAATCCTCGGCAGTGCGGTGGTCGTGCCTGTATTCGAGGAATGAGAATCCGGGTATCAGATGTGTTAGATCTATTCGCGGCAGGTTTAAGCGCGAGAGAAATTCTAGATGAAATGCCTGATCTTGAGGCCGATGATTTGAAAGCAGCGCTTTTATATGCCTCGCGGAAGCTTAATCACCCGGTTTTAGTGGCATGACAATTTGGGTTGACGCACATTTGTCTCCTGCAATTGCAACCTAGATTAGCACTACACTTGAGATTGAAGCTGTGGCTTTGCGTGATCTTGGACTGAGAGATGCTGAAGATACTGAAATCTTTCAGGTTGCAAAAGCTCAAAGAGCTATCCTAATGACCAAAGACAGCGATTTTGTAGATTTAGTTGAGCGACTTGGTTCGCCCCCACAAATTATTTGGCTGACTTGTGGCAACACCTCTAATGCCCGGTTGCGTGAAATCTTGAGTGAGACTTTACCCAGGGCTTTAGAACTTTTAGCTGCTGGTGAGACATTGGTAGAAATTAGCGGAGACTAGCTGTACAGGCTAATGAATCCAAGAGCTACCCAATACAAGAGGTCAAATGGCTATTTTCCAATATCAGATTCTTGTGGGGAAGAATTAACCTAATGCTGTGGTCTGGTATGTCGCTTAAGTACAATATGAAACGATGAAATCAACACAATATCAGAGTAAGAGCCTCGAAAAATCTGGCAAATTATCGCAGTTATCTCGGCCGTCGGCTTTTTTTGGTCACTCCCACCTTCTCCTGCAAACTAACGTCTTCTCAACAAATTTTTTATCTCTACCCAGATAGAAAGTTGACCACCTAGACTAGCGGGATGAGTGAAAATTCCTTGACGGGGACTGAATAAAAAGGCCAACATAAATAGGGTAAAAGCGACAAGCACGATCGCCGGTCCAGAGGGTAAATTCCAGTAATAACTTAAATACATCCCACTGATACTAGAAATAATACCCACACCCACACCCACACCCATGACCTGATGGAGACGGGTAACTAAAAGATAAGCAGTGGCTGCGGGGGTAATCAAAAGGGACAAAACGAGGATTACTCCCACCGCTTGGAGACTAGCAACGATTGTCAGACCGATCAGGAGCATTAAGCCTAAATCTAACAAATTTACTGGTAAACCCGCCGCTTGCGCCCCGATTTTGTCGAAAGTGTAGAATAATAGTTCTTTATACAGGAGCAAAACGGTTAATAAAACGATAACGGCAATAATTAGGGTATCGCGGATGTCGGCAGCAGTAACACCCAGAATATTGCCGAAGAGAAAGTGATTAAGGTCAATTTTGTTGTTTTTTTGGATGAGAGTGATCAGGGTGATGCCAAGGGCAAAAAAAGCCGAGAAAACAATACCCATGGCCGCATCTTCTTTGATTGGGGAACGATTACGGATCAAGTTAATCAGTAGGGTACTGACCATTGAGGCTAGTAAAGCACCCAGTAGCAGATTAAAATTACCAATAAAAGCGATCGCTAATCCGGGTAAGACCGAGTGACTGATGGCATCGCCCAAGAGGGCCAAACGTTGTACCATTAGGTAGGTTCCCACCACCGCACAAATGATCCCGACGATGATAGCTTCAATTAGGGATCTCTGCATGAAACTATACTGTAAGGGTTCGATTAATCCTGTTAATAGATTGTTGCCCATGAATCTGCCTTGGGGTTAAATTTTTCTGATTCTCGATCGAGGTTTTGCTCCTAGGGTCTATCTTCTAAATCGGGGGAGAAGATAGGTTAGGATAATTAGGATTAATTGTAAGTTTTTTTGCTCCCAACCGCCGCCATGGATACCCCCGTTCTTTCCTCAACTTTTTTTCTGACTCTCCTGCTCATGGTGGGATTATTCTTTTTTATTCGCGGTTCCGTCAAAGAGCGCATCGAACAGCGTGTCTATCTTACCAGTACCAGTGACGACCAACTATTAGAACAACTGCGAGATTATTTTGACCGACGTTCCTATCAAGTCAAGGCGATCGAACCCGAACAGAATATTGTCAGATTACAGGGGTTTGTGCCGCCCAGCCCCTTTCTAGCGATATTTTTGACAATTTTGGCGGCCTTGGGTTTATTTTGCTTCTCACTGGTGTTATCGGTGTTATTTCCTGATACTAATCCCTATATTTTTGCTCTTGTGGGTTTATCTCCCCTCGCGGGTGTTTTCTATTGGCAAAAAGTCGGCCGTTTAGAAGAAGTGGCTTTTAAAGTGGAAAGCAAATCTCAGCAAACGGAATTAACTGTCAAAGCCCATCGGGACGAGTTAAGACAACTACAAGATAGTTTAACCTTTCTGGAAAGACAATAAGCTTTTTATGCCCTATGAACGCCTAATTTATCTGGCCGATACCGATGCGGCCGGTGTGGTTTACTTTGCCCATCTTCTCTCGATCTGTCATGAAGCCTACGAGTTTTCTTTAGCACAATTTGGCATCAATATCAAGGATTTTTTTAAAGATTCTCCGGTTGCCCTACCGATTACTCAAGCGGAAATCCAGTTTTTTCGGCCTCTTTTTTGTGGTGATCGCATACAGATTGATTTCACTGCTCGATCCCTGAGCGAAAACGAGTTTGAATTGCAGTATAAAATTTATTTGACTGAAATCATGGTGGGAAAAGCGAAAACCCGCCATGTCTGCATCGATCCCACCGCTAGACAAAGAATCTCTTTCCCAGAATCTTTAAAAAATTGGTTAATATATTCATCTCAAATGTCGGGGTGAAGACCCTCGCTTTTAGCGATGGGAGTGTCAAAAATATACATCTCCAATAATTGCCAAAATAATGGCTCCTTACTACAAGCTGAGCAAAAATCTTTTCTGGAGAGGTCTAATAGACATCGACCGAACTGAGGAACCATCAGCCTGAATTACCGTGACAAAATCCGCGTTTGGGACCGCGACCTCAACAACCAATCTAAATATTCTACAGCTTAGCGATGAATCTAACTTTAGGTGATCCCTCAATCATAGTTGCTGCAAATTGAGCAGAAGTGAAATTATTTGCAAGTTGTAAAGCCGCTTTGAGCCTGTTGGCCATGTCTTCAATATTAATCACTCCTAGATCATTGCGGAAAGGAACGTCGATATTACCATCCATTTGCCCACCGTCGAGTTTTCTTAACCCTTTAGTAATCTTAGTTCCTGTTTTAATCGGATTTACACCACAATTAACGGATGATGCTTTAAGGGAAAGGTCAAGGGTTTTGACTTCCCCCGCAAACAAACAGAGTAGGATCTGATCTGATAGGAGATCTCTTCGGATTATCTTTAGTTTATTCTCCGATACAGTAAAATTATCGCCAGTTACGGGCTCGCTGTAACCGTCTATTTCTAAACCAGGCCAACCGGATACGACTTCTGAGCGTAACAAAAAGCCGGTAATAGTTTGATCAGCGTAAGCTCTGCCCCGCCTTAAACTCCGAGTTTGAACATCTATTCTTAAGTCTTCTTTAGTAACTCGTCCGATACTAAAAGCCCCATCTTGTAAACAGTCAACCCAATAAGAGTCCACCCAAAAGAAGCGTAGAGATTCGAGGGGAAGTAACCGCTCATCAGGAACCAGATAGTTAAAAGGAACGTTTTTAAGTAATTCCAAATCTTGAAACCAAGTAGCGATCGCTGTTGGTAGTTCCTGGTTAATTTCAGGTGTATCTTGAAAAGGTAGATGAAGTATATGTTGCTGTATCTGATGTAAGTCGTGAGCTTTGGAACGTTTCCAGTTAAAAATCTCCACAGCAAGGGGTTGATTTTGTAGAGTCAGCATTCGTCCTAATTGCCAAGCCATAGAGTATGAAACGTCAAACATACCCGTATTAGGATCATAACGCATCAACTCATCAGCCATTGCGACAGAAGCGGCTAGGTTATCTTGGCTTTGTCCTGTACTTAAAGGACTATGATACCAAGAAACGGTTTGAGATCCTTGTCGTAGATCGTGGTGCAGAGGTACATAACCCAAATCTATATATTTCTTCGCTGCATCATTGCCTTGGGATGGCAGTCTGAGGGTGTCGGGGTCGTGATCAATTTCTTCGAGTAAGGCATCGAAATTGTACTTACTATCAACACAGGTAAAGCTCCAACTGGTAAGGCTGACTAAACGGATTAAATCGTTATTTCCTGCACCTTGATAGTTAAATTTTTCATCATTATTATTATAGCGCTCTTCTAGGGCGACTAAATGCACCGTACTCATTTCCCCTTTCTTCGGTAAGCGGCTGCCCAAAATAGTAGCTAAAGGCTCACTGAGAGAGTCTCTTTTATCGTTAGTTATTTGGTTAACATAAGCAAGGAGAGTTATATCTTTCTCCGTGGGTAGAATCTGTTCTAAAATGTGTTTAGGGACATCAATTACAGTAAGCTCATCTTCATCTTGTTGTCCCGGTTCATATTGAAATGTGGGGAATTTAATATTACTAGAAGTGGGTTTAAGATCCTTTAATTTGATCGTTTGTGGCTCAGGTTTTTCCGAGTCACGAAACAGAAGAAGAGCTAACCAAGGTAGATCAGGATTTGTTGCTTTGATAGTACGCTCCCAAGGCAGAGTACCCCTTTTGAGGATGATATGAGGTAAGGCATTAGAATACTCCCCTAAGTTTCCCGCAGGGGGAAAAACAGCATAAATGGCATCAGGAGTGAGGGGAGCAAAACGGTGGCCACTTACATAAAAAGTAAGCTGTTTTTTGAATGTCTGCTCAGGGATTTTGTTAGATGTTGATGGTGTTGATGGTGTTGATGTTGTGGTTTTAATAGTTTGCTCAACCTCGATGGTATAAATACCACTTTCTAGGGGAGGTTGACGATGTTCGATGAATTGAACTTTAATGTTAGTAGGTGTTGTGGACATGAAGATTCATCCTCTTGGTAAATAAATAGGGAATGGCCAGTTATTGGGATTGACTATTGCTATCAACTTCAACAGGGGCGAACCCCGAGGCATCGCCCCTACTGGAATTAGGCTTTAACTTGCGGTGCAATGACAAAAGAATTAGCGACAGAATCGGTTAATTTAACATCATTGTCGGGATTAAAGCCGAGAGATTGTAAAAGATTCGCACGATTATTCTCAGTATTGGTGCTACGAATGCTGTTTTTAATCGCAGTAGTTCTATTGTCTTGATTATCGACTGAAATACCGGCGAAATCTGTCATTGTTTGCCAAGCATAAACCTTATTTATGGATTTGGTATAGTGTAGCAACTTGTTAACATCAATACTATTAGTGCTACAGACATCTTCCTTAACTTGAGGAACAATACGGAAACCAGAGAGGACATTCTTGACAAATTGCTCATCGTTAGCTCCTGGGGGAAGAAGTCGCTCTGAACCGAAGAGTTTTATCACCTTAGCATTGCCCCAAAGTCCGCTTGGCAAATCTTGAATGACTCGGATAAATTGGAACTTGTCTTGAGAAACGGTTACTGAGCTAGTTCCTCCTGTTTCCTGCCGTTTAATGTTAATGTTGTAGGTCGTGTTTAGTTGGTTATCTTTAATGCCCATAGAAGAAATCCCAAACTTGGTGTTTGCATCGCCAAGATCGAGAGATTCGTTATTGTAAGATGCTTTCTTGGTAGGTATAACAGAATTAACCACCACCTCTAACTCCTTGGGATTAACGACAAAGGCGACTTCTTTGGTTGTTGCGGGTGAGAGTTGTTTGGTGACTCCCTGATTGATGATGACACTACAAACGTCTGCACCTGTTGGGGAACCTTGGGCTGTGGATTCGGAGGTAGCAGCGGGTAAGAAGGAGGCTTGGAAACTTTCCCAGTCGATAGGCTCTGGTAAGCGAGAAGATTGAGCGCCAAATTCGACAGTCACTTTGACGAACACAATCGTAAATTTGGCTGTACCGGCAAATTCTGGTCCCCAAATCCTCAATTCAACCCCTAAACTAACTGGCCCGAGTATTCCATAGCCGGCTCGGATCCGCACTTGTACGAAGATATTGTAGTAGTAGGGCTTCCAAGCAATGAGGAAATGAGCCTCAGCCACAAAGTCAGCCCACAGTTTACCGAGTCGGAAATTGGCTTCTAGTCGGCCACCTGCCATGATGGCATGAGCGCACAGAGCAAAATACTTCTCGCCCTTGAGGGATAGACAGTTTCCTATTTTCCAGTGGAAACCGAGACGAGGAACGGTAGGATAGTGGGCAGGTTTTTTGAACTCTGGATGATAGCCACCTAAAGTAATGACAAAATCCCCAGCATGAGGGCCGTCAAACCATAAATAGGCGGCAAAGCCGCCGGTTACGCGACAATCTGGGGATAGGATATAACAATCTGAAGCTAATTGAGCTTCTATGGCGATGACTCCTTCAATCAGAGAAAATCTGGCTCTTAGGAGCATTGTCATACTGAGAATGCAGCTTGTATTTTTCGAGTCTTTTGCCGGGGTGGGAATTTTCATCTTGGCCACTCCCAACAAGTTGATCTCGAAACCTTCCCCAAAGGCGATAGTTAGCAAGGCAAAGCAGTCTAACATCTTGAAGCAGTTAAACTTGAGTCCGATGGCCACAAAGCCGGAGCCGATGGATACAACCATGTATTGATCCATTTGGCTCAGTTGTTCGGTAATCAGTTCACTATCTTCAGAAAATTTACTTTGGGAGCCGCCGATGGCTTGGGCAACAAGAGGAAAGTCTGTTAATTGGTCGATGGAGGGTACTTTCAGATAGCGGTTGTAGCCGAAACCCAGAGCAAATCCGGTGATAATGAAGGACGGATCCAGCATTATGGTAAAGTCGAGAACGGCATACAAAAATAGAGAGGGTTCGCCTTTATAGTAGGTATAGGCCCCGATAGCAGTGACACCAAAAGTTTTACCCGCTAGATCAAATTTGAGGCTGGCTAAACCTAGATATTCTGTATATTTTACGCCATCTTTTTGTTTTTCGGTACGCAATAAAGCACCGCTTATTTCAAAAGCCGGACTCTTGTACTCTATGCCAATCCCCGACATCTTAAAGGATGGCTTTAAGTCAGCTAGGCCAATCCCGACACCTAAATCGTCACAAGAGAGGGTCAAGCCAGAAATTTTGAGGGCGGCATCAATTAAGATGGCTATTTCTCCCTTGTTTCCTGTTGTTTCATATTTGAAGCCAATCTGTTTGAGTGAAAACGGTCCGAAGGTTTTGTCTAGATCAAACCAAACAGCTAATTCACTGTTGGTAACTTCTTCTTCTTCTCCACCCGGAGCTAATTCTTCCTCTTGTGTTTGTGCTTGTTCTTCTTCTTCTTCTTCTTCTTCTGCTTGTGGACTTACTGGTAAGCTCAAAATCCGAGAAGTATCAGGTAATCCTAATTGGCCGGAGAAGCTGAAACCTTTACGGACAGATCGTTTTGCTTCGCTTTCTTCTGTTCCCTCTTTTTTAGGAACAGGTAGCGGGGTGATGTTGTCAGGGATTTTGTCGTTTAAAAAGCGAAATTCTTTGATGGTAAAAGCTTTAGAAGCGGCGATAATTCGCAGGAATGGAACTATTTCTTCTTCTGCAAGCTTCTTGGGTATTAAATCACCAACTACGGGGAGGGATCCTAACTTGATTTTGGTTCCAATATCTAGATCTAGGGCAAATAGCCATTGTGCTTTTTGACTTTTGGGGGTTTCTTTTCTGTAAATTACCATCAAATTTTTGAAGTTGATGGATTGCTCCTGGAGTCCCTCTGGTAACAGGTCAGCCATGCTTGCATCGAGGATTTTCATCAAATCCTGAAGGGTGATTTTGAAGGGTTCCTGTCTTTCTTCTTGGTAAGCTGTATAAGCGACAACGGTTTTGCCTTTACCCGGTGATTCATCAGGTTTAACTTCATATACAAAGTCGATGTCTTTGCCAAGGGAAACTTTGATGTTTTTAAGTGTTCCCTGTGGGGCTTCTAGCGCTTTGTCTAGCTCTTCTTTTAATTGAGGTTCGGTGTTAGTTGTCATGGTTTTTTGGGGGTTTGGCAAGGGGTTTAAGTACAGGACAAAAAGCTTCAAGCGAAATTTTTGAGTTTTGGTCAGCCATCTTAAGTAATCATCTTCTCATGTTGAATGAGATTGTTGGGTTTGATACTCTAAAGATTTGACTTTTTCTGCTAACTCTGAGGGGATAATACCATCTTCTAAATAGATGGTATTACTAATTTAAACTTCATAGTAATAAGGGTTTACAGGTGGCGTAGTCCCTACTCCGCTAATATTACTCCACGTTCAAGAACAAACTTGACTTCGGCGGAGAGTCATAGTGGATAATCATAAAAGAAAATTTTTGTGCTTTTTGGTATTGGGTATTGGTATTTATTATGCATATTCGACAATGATCTTTTTCAATGATTCGAACACAAGCAGTGTGATCTGCTGCCTCCTCGAATGTTGTGGCTAAAATCATAAGCTGCTGTGTCCATTGCACAGTAAATCCATAATAAATGTCAAACTGTCCTTCGGAAACTTTCTCAATACGCACGCCTTCTGCGAACGCTCTGTATTGCCATTTTTGGTCCCTAGTATTATAAAAAACTTGACCACAAATCATTTGCTGCACAATTGTACCATTAGTACCTAATTTTACAGAACCATTCACATCAAGTTTAGCTTTGGGATCATTCGTACCGATGCCAACTTTAGGACTATCCAAAGTAATCCGAGTATCAGCATGAATTAATAACTTTTTCTCTTCATCTTCTGTGAGATAAACCACATTCTGACTACCAAAATTCAATTTAGCCCCCTCTGCATACTGGCCCTTACCTAGCAAACGTAATGTTCCTCCTAATCCTTGAATGTCGTTGGTTCGTATGACTAATCGATCGTATGAAAGGAAGCCAGCAGATGGCCCAAAATAGACTGTACCATGTTTAGTTACTCGCACTCGCTCTGAATTATTTGTGTAAATAGCCAATTCGTCATCTCCTTGCTGCTGTAGCCCGGTGTCATCATCACCAATTGCTAGATGAATTTTAGGATTATTACTGATGCCTATACCAACCTTGCCACTAATAACCGCATCCCCACCATTCACATGAAGTTTAGCTGCGGGAGAGTTTGTACCGATACCAACCTTGCCAGTAATAACCGCATCCCCACCATTCACATGAAGTTTAGCTTGAGGCCTAGACGTACCGATGCCAACATTACCACCTCTTTGTAAAGTGATTCCTTGCTCCCAATCCCATTGTCCACCGGTTTTGTCATGGGTGATTTGCAGAAAGTCGCCTTTGTAATTTTTACGGCTGTGAAGCATGAATTTTTCGTTTTCTTTATCATTCCCTAAAACTATATCGCCGCCAGCAACTGTGAGTTTAGCATGTTCATAAAAATTCTTTGTACCGACACCAACCTGTGACCCACTATACAAAAGTGGCGTTTTTTCGATGGGTATAACTAGCCGACCATCGGGATAGCTACCAATATTTTGATAGTCTATATATATACAGGCAAATCCAGAAGCACTGCTTGTCACTAAATTGGTAATTCCTAGCTCAACTCCCTCCCCTGCATTCAATTTTTTTATATGATCTTTAGGTGTAAAACTCCACCCAGTGGAATTGGGTTGATGATCTGATTGCCACGAACTGGGATCTGTAACTGCGATGTTAACGTTATTTGACTGGTCCGTTGTTGCCACCAGTGCGTCTGTATGAGATCCCGTCTCAAAGCTAACAATAAACCGTGAATTCTTGTCTAATAATAAAATCGGTCGTGCATTACTAGACAAGGGGGAATTGAGTATCTTTAATGTTAGACTGTTTGTGGTGGTTCCATCATTAAGAATCTTATTAGAACCTAACACCCGGAATTGTAAGGGAATTTTCGCCTTGCCAGGATAGTTGATTACAGAAACTGCGATTCGGGAGCTTATTTCATCCTCAATAGCTTCCTGAGATTGTCCCTGCAAAACTAGACCCTTTCCACCATACAGCAATTCAACATTGCTGCTTTTCACAGTGCGATTATTAGCCGTAAGTTTCAAGAAGCCTAGCTTAATTTTCTCAGATGGCTTTAATTCTAGTCCAGATTTGTGAAGAAAATAAATGGAGAAAAAGCGTCCGTCATCGTCATAGTCATAATTGACTTGCCATTGTTCACCTGCTTCCATTTCGATTTCATTAGGTTTAAGTCCTAAGTCATTTTCCCAACGGAGTTGAAAATGGCATTTTTTCGCACTAGCTGCTTGATTCCCCCCCGCTTGAACAGTTGCTAATCTTCCCCCAACCGAATTAGGCTTTTGAAAGGTGATGACATCTTCGCTATCATTAAACACCTCTAAATATAACGTCAACGAGGTATTACCATCTTCTAAATAGATGGTGTTACTAATTTCAGCTTTGCCGTTTTGTTCGTAATAAAACTGAAACTTTAAAGGTTCTTGGCTGGCAAAATCGGCAAAATCAAGGGACTTCTCGGCCAGACGAATTTCTTCGGGAACTCTGGTAAGCATGATGGTTACTCCTTAACAAAAAAGAAATTGATTTTTGTGGTGGCACTTATTCGTTGACAACTTGAACCTCTCGAGACAATGAATCCGTGGATTCAGGCTGCTGTAATTGGGCTTCTCCTTGCCTCTGGATTTTGCCAATTAGTTGATAGACTTGGCGGTAAGGCATAGTCCCCAAAGCTTCTAAAACTTGGTTGACTTCTCCCAAAGTTAATCTGAGAGAAATTTCTTCACTTTCATTCATTGATTTCCTCTCTTGTACTTAATTTTAGCCAGCCATCATAGATTTTTTGTGGACTGGAGAAGACGGACTGAGCATCAAAAGGAGCTAGGGGACGACTCGACCAAATTACCCCATTTTTTCCTAACCAAGACCATTCATAACCGGGTACTTCGGGAAGGGAAAGTTTGATCTGATCAAGACCATTAACTGGCTTAAGATCACTCAGCAGTGGTGCTGCTAAAAATGTAACCTCAATCGCTTGTAAAGCAGGTACATACTGTTCCGGCGGAATGGAAATACTCTTAGCTGGAAGTATCCCACAACTCGCGTTAACTTGTCCACGTGGGTCGATTAACATCACTAGAGTTTGGGCTGTGTCTTCCTCTAGGGTTTGCTCTAGGTTCAAGGGAGTGTCAGGGGTAGGATCTGTGGCATTATCAAACAGAGTTTTGATCTTTTCATGGGGAACATAGCAACTTTGGGGAGCATAAAAAGTCTTGCCTTTGTAAGTGCCATCTTTTTCTTCTATCCAGTAGCCCACTAAACTATCATTAAACTGCTGATATTCACCAATACGGATGGGGAATTTGACCTTTTCAAAAGCGTCCGTCGTTCGGACTGCATTGGCGAAGATGTCCTCAGAGAAGGATGTGATATTCTGGCTAACGGCGGGTATGCCTTGGATAGCTAAATTGATTCGCGATCGCACTAGAGCCAAAGGTCGCGCCACTAGCAAGGATATGGCTTTATTTTGAGCAAATCCTTCGGGGTCAATGGTTTCTAAAGATTTATTGATAGTGGTGAGGAAATCGGTAAAAAATTCCTTTTTTTGGTCAACTTGTTCAACCAGATACCAGACCATTTGCTTGAGATAGGGGTTAGTATCATCGATCATTTTCTGAATTTCCTCTGGACTGTAATCACGTCCCGGAATAGAGCGCAATTCAGCATTGCGATCAATCATAACTAAAGGATTACCCTGATCATCATAAATCGTCAGACTATTATCTAGGTTGTTGGGCAAAATCCAGCCACAGATTGGGCTTGTGGCGGGTACATCGTTCATTTCCTGCTCTTGTTGACCTCTGCGACTTTTCTTCTGTTGTTGAGTAGCCGATAGCCAGCGAAAATTCAACCGAGCGGGTTGCGCTAAACGCGGGGCCAGGTAGATGGGATGGGACCCTAACACATTAGCAAGAGTCGATGGCAGTGTTAGAGGTTGGCTAGTGACAATCTCAGGGCGGTTATCACTGTCAAGCAGCATATTAACCCGTCCAAAGGTGTCAACGAGTCGCAAACCACTAATTTGTAATCCTCCGACACGAATCGGACTAAAAGCAAAACTCAATAAAGGCGATCGTAAAATACTATCCGGCACGAGACTGGTGCTACGATCTAAACTGCCTTGCACTTCTTCGAGGAAATTTGCTGATGGTCCAGATAAACGTAAATTCTCTTTGACATCTAACTGAAGTGTCCGATTATAGGTGAGTAGCGCATCACTAAAGCCCCCTAAACTTTGGGCGAGACACCCATTAAAAGATTGCAGTTGTTCATAAGCCCGCAGTGCCGTATAAATGGGATCATTGGGATCATTAGCTGTGGGTTGTTTCTTGTCATACCACGCTTTTACAGCCTCAAAATTTTTAACGAGGAAGTCTTCAGTTTGGTTGTCTGGGGAGATATTTTGCTCTTGGTAGTAGTCGGGCAGCAGATACCTTTTCAAGTAATCTATCAGATTGTTTTCGAGCAACATAGTAGCAGAGGGAGAAAGAAAACTAGCTCCTCTGTAATTGTCGGGATAATCGGCGAAACCACTTGCACTTGCATCCGTCGGGGTGATGTCAATGCCATCAACTCGCAATTGATAGTTGTTTTTGATGATGTCAGAGGGGTACTTTGTGCTTTGGTCGTATTCATTGCTTATTCTCGTATGGTTTAGCCCTTTTAATTGTACTTGCCATTCCAAAAGGAAGGGGTTCCAAGGCTGATTTTTCCACTCATGGAAGCCAATTTTTTCTGTAGGTTGGTTGACAAACTGGTTGAGGAGTTCGTCAAAAACATCTAAGGCTCCATTGTCAGGTAAGGTTTGCAAATTAATGGTCTTAGTTAATAATTTGCATTGGAGGAAACCATCTTGCCTCAAACGCTCGTCGTTACGGTTGCGAGTCGGTTTAACCACTTCCCCAGTCATTAAAAGTACGGGATCACTTGGTTGCCAATAGCGAGGACCTGGAACTATTTTGATCGTGTAAAATGGTCGGAATAAACCGATTTTATCTCGGTAATTCTGGTCAATTTGTGCCGGTGATAGCGGTTTTTTGTAAAAGCTAACGCTGGCAATGCGGCCCTGTAAACGATTAGTGTGGGAAGCATTAGACATCAAATGGACGATCCCACTAAAGGGTTTATTAGTCTCTAAATAGAGGAAAACCCACTGATTCTTAGGAATTGCCGTCCAGTTGCTCTGCTCGTTTACTTGTTGCTCGTTAATGTAGATTTTTTGCCAACTGTTGCTAATTCCATTAGTGGCATTAACATAAAGGTTGGAAAGTTCACTACTTCTCACATCTAAAAGGGAACCCTGAACTCCCGCCGGTAGGTTTACCCACATCGAGATAGCCCGGATATTCCCTAAATCAGAGATTTCATAATCCTGAGTGCCATTAAAAGATAAACACTTTAGGGCAATATCATCATCCTCCAATGTAGAGTCGCCTTTGACTGATTTTTTCGGGGCAATTAAACGAGATTCTTTGTTAAACTGCTTAAGTTCAGCAATTAGTTCTTCAATAGACTTGGCAAGTCTGGCGGCGCTTGAATTACTGTCAAAAGAGTATTTTTCAAAATTAGCAGGAGCAGAGGCACTGATAATTTCACTCTCTGTATTTCTTCCTAATGTCAAAACTCCGGCAGCTTTGATCTCCTTATCTAAGGCTTTTCGTCCATATTGATTGTTCTCCGGCTTAGCATCAATAAACGCCCTGATTAAATCCACGTCACTGGCTCTTTGAACCTTTGTTTGGGCTGGTTGTGGCAGTTTTGTTATTTTGGTTCTATCTAGGAAGTTAGTTGTAGTGACATAAGTAGCCAGCATATACTTATACCAATCAGCATAGACTTGTTCTCGAATTGAGCCAATTTTTGCTAATTTTTGGTCGTATTCGCGCTGCAATTCATTAACTTCACTGATTCTATCGCCGACGCTTTGGGATAATGTCACCTGAATGTTTGCTTCCCCTTGCACTGCATTAGCAGGTTTGGCATTTCCTGAAGCAGAAACTTTGGTGTTACCTTCTGGCACCACCTGCCACGATATCTCTTTAGACTGGCTAGTAAAGCTGTCCGCGTGTAGTGCGTCTTGAAACTTCGGGCCAAAGTCGAGATTCTGCTGTATTAAACGCCCGCTCATTTGTAGGGCTTCTAGTTGCTCCTCAATAGTTTTGCGATTTTCTATCTTTGAGTCTAGTTGACGGGCTAAATAAGCTGCTATAGCTTCTTCTTGGGTGTTCCCTACGGCAATCTTTCCTTTGAATTTCTTCGTTTCTGGATTAGTCAAAGAAGCATTGGGTGTAAACCTTAAGGATGCATGACAAAGAACACGACGAGGGAAACTTTGGTTATTACCTATTTCTACCGTCCAGCCGGCCTTACTTTGCAGAATATCCAAAAGTCCTTGAGGATCTGTTTCTGGGTACTGTTCTTGAATAAATTTTTCAAGATAATCCTTGTCAGAGTCGCTATACCAGCCAATAACGTCATAGCGTAGGTTATTGGCTGGGGTTGTGGTGGTTTCCCCATCATGAAAACCAAATACACTGCGACAGTTGGGATAAAACCCAGCAAAGGCGACTTTTTCGTTGTCTAAGCTATCGACTCTGGCAAAGGGGCCAATAGCTGACAACTCCTTAATATATTGAGCATTTGTTGGCCTTGAGCGCCATGCTCCCAATTCTAATTTACGCCCCAGAAAACGATAGGGCTGATATTCATTAGTAGCTGGATAATAAAGAATATTAATTGTATCTTCTGGTGTAGCGTTTTCAGGATACAAATAGTCACTTTCCACAACCCATTTCTTGTCTGCTAGATTGCCCCCGCGTCTTATAATTAACCAGCGATTAGGAACAAGGGGGAAGGCAATCCCCGGTTCTCCTTCTCTGGCTATACCGTTAGTCAGCGCATCCGGCAAAGACCAGTGTAGGTGAATGCCAGCTTTTAGGTTTAATTGGGGTTGTTTAAAAGGGGGCGATAACACGGTTTCACTAATATAAGCACTACCGCGGTTTACTAGGGCTGTCCCTTGATGGTAGGGCAGCTTACTATAATCAGTCATTTCCTCCAGTACATTTGTCTGGTTAGCGAGGTAGAGGGCATCAAGGTACATCGGAACCAGAAGTGTGTTCATCTCAGTTAACCCACGAGAAGCATTTCTATTGTTTTTTAGCCATCCTACCAACCATCTTTTTTGCTGTCAATCCTTTTTTTTGTGCAGGGCAATCGCACACAATTCTTAAAGATTTGCAACAAAGATCTAACATATATTAAAGTAAAATCAATTAGGGACTTGCGCTTTGATAATGTGCCATCTGGCTGGTCTGATTCTTCTACAGAGCGATTTTCAAAGCTGGGATATTATTCCCACGCAAGTCCCTTAGAGCAAATTCCTGAAACTTTACTCTTACGAGAGCCTGCTAAGTTATAAGTTTGCGTAAAACAATGTCAACGGAAAAATTTTCATCGCCAACAGCCCTGATTGGGAAATACTTTCGCACTCTAAAAGACCCCAGAATAGTATGGTTTCCCTCCCACAGCAATAACTAGCTAGAATTTCTACTACAAAAATCTGTCTAAATCGAATTCGGTTGTGGCAGTAATTTCTCGAAAACGTTCTTGACTGATAATTAACAATAATCTTTCAGTATAATCCACCGCACCGCGCAATTCTCGTTCTAATCTTGCTAAACCGGCGTTGGCATATTCCTCGAAAATTGTCACTCGCAAAGCTTCCGAATCTACCCGATGATGAGAAAGAATTTTCGTGTCTTGGAATTCATTGACTGCCAATAATTTGATTAGGGTATCGTAGCCACGAGAAATAAAAATTTCTAGGTTAATAGGTGAGGGTTCCTTCGCTACATTTTCTATCGCCACCCTCTCCTGATATTTTACCCCTAAAGCCGCCGCAAAAGCGATGACATCAGCATAGGTTTGAAAGGGTCCAATTCCCTGATTAAAATTAACTAAGGACTGGACGAATTCCCCTTTATCTCTAGCAATACGCACTCGATGAATGGACATATTTATCAAGTAAAAAGTAAAAAAGGTTACAAAATTCGGGAGATAGGAACCCGCTAATAAATGATAACTGCTTTAAGGATAAGTTTTAATTAGTCCTTTAGCTTGGTAAACATGAAATTGTTCGATGGCGACACCACCGCGCTTGATCGGAATGACAGCTACTTTAGTTATATCTTGGAAATAGGGACGGTAGCGATCGATTATTTCTGGTCTTTCTAGAGAACTATTTGTAGTAATTAATAAACCATTTTTACCGATCCATTCTTGAAGATTAAACCAAATTTGATAACCCCTTTGATCGTTGTTAAAACAGGTGACGGGAATAGGAACTAGGGGATAAAGAGCCATATCTAGCCATGCTGTCACATAAAAACTATGGGTAAAAACGAAGCTAGAATCTTTTAAGAGGGCTAATAATTCGGGCGAATTAGCAAAGCCTTGACGCAGTTGATCGATATCGACAATTTCCCGAGAAGGGTCCTGTTCTGGGGCAATAATTCCCCCAAAAATTGCGTATTGACTAGGTTTTTGGAAAGTGCCAAAAGTAACGTGAAGCATTGCTATAGATAGAACAGTAACAATAAAAATTCCTGACCCCCATAACCATCTTTTTATCCAGATTCGAGAAGATTGCTGCCAAGTATTGGCCTTTTCTCCTAATAAAATCGTGCAAGACCAGAACCCGGGTAAAATCCAACTAGGAGCGAGATAATGGGAAGCACCCACATAAAGCATTCCCAAGATTAAAGGCAGAGAAACCGAGAGAATTAACCATTTTTTCATTGATTCTTCTTCTCGATGAAAAAATCTTTTTTTAGAGATAAAATTAGGAATTTGTTCGGCAAAGCTTTTAAATGTCACCCACCACATCGGCAGACCGAAAGGTGGAAACATCGTGGCGATACTAATACCAATAACCGAGAGAATACCAAGAATATTAAAGGTTTTGGGTTCTCCAGAAAAACGGTCTTCTAAATGAAAGCGAAAGGAAATCCAATCATGGTTAATATTCCAGTAGATAATCGGCAATAAAGTTATCAAAAAAAGAATAAATCCTAATCCCAACCAGGGGGATCTAAATACAGGCCAATAGCGGGGAGTGGTCAGGCAAAATAAAACTAAACCAAAGCCCAAAATAAAGCCGTGATATTTACTTAAAACCGCCAATCCTACGGCAAGTCCAATATAAGCGAGACGATAGCTAGGATGATAGTTTTTTTCCCGAATTGGCCAGAATTCTTGGGCAGCTAAATAGACTGTTAATGACCAAAAAAAGATTAAAGGACTATCTGGCTGCGAAAGAATCCCGAAGACGATCCCATAGATGGGGATGAGAGTTGCGATCGCTAAAGTCATTCTGGCGACCGGCAGACTGAACAATTTTAAAGCTGTCAGATATAGCAAGCAGAGGCTGCCAGTATAGAGGAGGAGAGTACCGAGGCGAATGGTAAATTGATTGACTAATCCCGTGATCCAAGTCCCAAAACCCGTGGAAATCGCTACTATTGGCGGATGATCGAAATAACTCCAATCCAGATTATGGCTGTAAACGTAATAATAGGCTTCATCGTACCCCGGATAAAGCCCCAGGGCGATGATGATTCTAAACAGGAGTCCACCGATGAGCAGATAAACGGCAATGCGATCGCTAAGTATTTTCGTCAAAATTCTTACCTCATTTCATCGCTAAAACTGATGTTAGAGACGGGAGATTTTTGGGGTTGCCAGATTCGAGATTTGTGCATCTATGGCAAGGTTAGATTTAAATGTGATCTTTAGTTACTATATCACCAACTCTGTCATCTCTTAGACCTTGGCTATCAACCAACTCTCCCTAGGCGTTGCTGATTTCTGATATGAAACTAGGATTAAGGGAACGGGGAACTTAGATAAAACTGATGTTAATTAAATAACTTTTGCCGCCATCAAATCAATAATAATCAGGGCCATAGATTGCAGAATTAATAATCTTAAGTAGGTAGGTGTTAAAAGTTGTCAGGCACCCCCCTTATCAAGGGGGGATTAAGGGTAGGGTTGATTCATGAATCAACCCTACAAAGCACGACGTTTTGAAAAATTTTCAGATATTTATTCCGATGAGAGAATGAAACGACCCTAGGGGTATCAGGGGAAGTACCCAGAATCTGAGCTGCTTCCCCTAGCTTGACTAATCTCTGTGCCTTAACAAAACCCAGTTAAAAACCCCCACCCTAGCTAGGTTGGACGAGATTATTTAAGCCATAAACCACTTTAACGCTGATAATCTTATCCTGATCGGTAAGTTCTTCTAACACCTCTTTTCCCTCGACTAAATAGCCAAAAACCGAATAACGACCATCCATGAGATTAAACCCCGGAGGAGTTAATTCATTATCGAATTTAAAGAAAAAGAATTGCGAGGAACCTCCATTAGGATTAGTATCCGGACGTGCTAGGGCCACCGCACCAAAAGCGTTAAAAGGTAAGGCGAGACTGGGTAAGTAAATCCCTAATTCTTCGAGAGTATTGCCATAAACTGGTTCTTCTTCCCCTTTAATCAAAATTTCTAAGGGAATAGAGCGATATTGCTTAGTTTTCGGGTCAATAAAGCCCTCTTCTGCACCGACGGGATCCCCGGTTTGCACAACGAAATTATCTTCGCTGCGAATGAAGGGTAAACCGTCATAAAAACCCCGTTGGACTAAATCCACAAAGTTACCCCCATTAATCGGAGCGCTGTAACCATCCACAACGATGGTTAAATCTCCTTTGGTGGTCTGCATCTCTATGGTGGCACGTCCTCGCAATTGCGGCAAGTTAGCGTATTCCGGGGGAACGTTAAAGGGAAAACCCACCACCATTAATTCTTCTAACGCGGTGATATTATTGAGCAATTCCCGTCTGGTTGACCAAACTGCCTCTTTATCCTTTGCTTCTACGGCCGTATCGAGGGCGGCCACTCCCGTTTTCAGTTTTTCGATTAATTCCTCCCCTTGGCTTTTACTTGCTTCGGGAACACTATCTAAGATAGCCTTGCTTTTGGTAGAAAGGGCATAATTGGCATCCTTGACATCTTTTTTAATCGGACTCCAACGTTTGGCCCGCAGATGTTTGGCAATATCTTCGATCGATTGTTGCACTTGACGAATTGGTTTATTATCTATGGGTAAGGCATTGCGTAAAATCGCAGTGGGATCCGTTACCGCATCACCCTGGGCAAGCACAGCTAAAGCAGGGGCAGTCCCCTTAACCGTGAACAGACTTAAGATTAAAAATAGTGCTAGGGCAATACTAGCACCGCTTTTTAAGAAAAATTTGCCCCATTCCCGTAATCTTGTCGTTATTTTCATATTTTGGTCGGTTCCTCAATGGTCATACCTATCCAAAATACTTGTAGGCTTTTAGGGGAACCCTTGTCAATAGCTAAGAAAATCGATCGAAGCCATCAGTTATCAGTTATCAGATGTGAGTTTTCAGTTCACTGATTACTGTTTACTGAAAAAAGGCTCCCCACCTCCCCACTTCCCCACCTCCCCAATTCCCCACCTCCCCAATTCCCCAGCTCCCAATTCATAATTTATAATTGATAATTCCCACTCCCTTTTTTTTCCTTTTATGACTATTATCGTCGATTATCGCTTTCCTCCCGCTATTAATGCCGAAAAACAGGCAAAAACGATCGCTATCGGTCAAACCGCCGGCACTTGGAGCGATCGCCACAGTCATCGTCAAGAGCAGCTGCAACAACACCTAGCGGAAGTGGTGGGGATCAGGGAGGAAGCCGACGGTTATAAGGTGGCTAGGGTGCGGTTTCCCCAGATAAACGTTGAAAATGACATCGCCAGTCTTTTAACCATGATTTTCGGCAAATATTCCATGGCTGGAGCTGGAAAAGTGGTGGGGGTGTATCTCCCCGAAACCTACGGCACGAAAGCCAAGCTGGGAATCACCGGAATTAGGCAACGTTTGGGGGTTTATGATCGACCTCTAGTCATGGCAATTTTTAAACCCGCTTTAGGACTATCGGCTCAAGATCACGCCGATATCCTGCGAGAAGTGGCTTTTGCTGGCTTAGACGTGATTAAAGATGATGAAATCATGGCGGATCTTCCCGTAGCTCCCACCCACGAGCGCCTAGATTGTTGTCGTCGGGTTTTGGAGGAAGTGCGGCAGCAAACCGGTAGAAATGTTCTCTATGCGGTCAATGTCACTGGAAAAGCGGACGAATTGCAGAGAAAAGCCCGTTTATTGGTGAAACATGGGGCTAATGCCCTGTTATTAAACGTTCTTACCTACGGTTTTTCCGTTTTAGAAGCTTTAGCCAGTGATCCGGCGATCGATGTGCCTATTTTCGCCCATCCTGCCTTTGCCGGAGCGATGTGTGCCGGTAGCGATACGGGATTAGCCTATTCTGTGGTTTTGGGAACGATGATGGCCCACGCAGGAGCCGATGCAGTGCTATATCCCGCCGCCTACGGTAGTTTACCCTTCGATCCCCAGGAGGAGGGCAAAATTCGCGATATTTTGCGCGATAGAAACGTTTTTCCGGTTCCCTCGGCCGGCATTCGTCCAGGTATTGTTCCCCAGGTCCTTCGGGATTACGGACGTAATGTTATCCTCAATGCGGGAACCGGAATTATGGACCACCCATCGGGACCGGCCAGTGGTGTGAGGGCTTTTTTTGAAGCTTTAGCCAGAATAGAAGCGGGTGATTCTTTTGATCCCGCCAATTTGCCCGAAGGAGCCTTAAAACAGGCAATTCTAGAGTGGGGTTAAGAGCAACTTTTTCAAATGCACTATACAAGTATTTTGTCAAGCATTTTTCAGAAAAATTAACCAATAATCTCCCGTTTTAGATAGGGTTGCAGCACTTCTGGCACTTTTACCGTCCCGTCTGGCTGTTGATAATTTTCTAGGACAGCGGCCATAGTACGACCGATCGCTAATCCCGAACCGTTGAGGGTGTGGACAAAATTAGTGCCTTTTTGCCCTTTTTCTTTAAAGCGAATATTTGCCCGTCGTGCTTGGAAGTCTCTAAAATTAGAACAACTGGAAATTTCCCGATAGGTATTAGCCGAAGGTAGCCACACTTCTAAGTCATAACATTTGGCCGCCGAAAAACCCAAGTCACCAGTACACAATTCAATCACGCGATAGGGCAACTGTAAAGCTTGCAGGATTGCCTCCGCATTAGCGACTAAACTTTCATGTTCCCCAGCAGAAGCGTCAGGATGGACGATTTTGACCATTTCCACCTTATTAAATTGATGCAAACGGATCAAGCCCCTCGTATCTTTGCCATAGCTGCCCGCTTCCCGACGAAAACAGGGAGTATAGGCACAGTGTTTGATCGGTAATTGCTCCGATGAGAGGATTTCATCGCGATAGAGGTTAGTTACGGGTACTTCTGCCGTTGGTGCTAACCAAAGCTCATCATCTCGACATTTAAAGCTTTCTTCCGCGAATTTTGGCAGTTGTCCCGTCCCGCGCAGGGAGTCACTATTGATCAGAATTGGCGGTAAAACTTCTGTATAACCGGCGACAATATGGCGATCAAGCATAAAATTAATTAAAGCTCTTTCTAGGGCTGCCCCGAGGGCGATAAGATTAACAAAACGACTCTGGGCGATTTTTACTGCCCGTTCAAAGTCTAAAATGCCCAATTTTTCCCCAATTTCCCAGTGAGGCAAAATATTCGGGTTGGTGGGTTTATATTCTTCTCCCCAGCGTCTGACTTCGACATTTTCCCGTTCATCCTTACCGATAGGAGTGGTTTCACTGGGTAAATTGGGTAAATCTAAGATTTTTTGGTCAATGGCCGCTTTAATCTCTTTTTCCTGCGGTTCTAATTGAGCTAGTTTACTTTTAATCTCGTTTCCTTCTGTTTTCAGTCCCAAAATTTCGGGACTGTTGGCATCGCTGCCACTTTTAACTTTTTGTCCCACCAGTTTACCGATTTCGTTCCCCCGGGCCTGTAAACTGCTGCGTTCTAACTCTAAAGCCTTCTGTTGTTGATTTAACTGGAGAATAGGGGCAATATCATAACTCCCTCCCCGACTATCTAAGCGTTTCTGTACTTCCTCTGGATTTTCTCTAATTTGCTTTAGGTCTAACATGGTACGAGTCAGTAAAAAATAAAAATTAAGTGGGGGAGTCGGGGAATTGGCAGCCTGAGGAGAAATGTTCTCAACCCCCAACCAATGGTCAATAATAACTCAAAACTTAACTAAAATATCCGTTAAAAGCCGCCGGTAAAATTAGCGGCAGCGGAAACTGGGGTATATTTAATTTTGGTGTCTGGAGTTAAGTCTCATGCTAAAGTATCTGCCTGTTAAATTCCTGCGTTTTTTAGCGATTAGCTGTCTTGTCACGTTAATTTCTCTAGGATTTGACCGTTTACACCCCGTTAAAGCTAATCCCACCCTCATAGCTCAAAATGCTTGGGCCGGGGCCTCCTTCCCCGTGGAAAACTTCCAAACCTATACCTCCGGTTTCGGTTATCGTTTCTCTCCCATGGATGGCAGTCAACAATTTCATGCCGGGTTAGATCTGGCCGCACCCTTGGGCAGTTATATTCGCAATTGGTGGACCGGCAGAATCGTCGAATTATCCGATCATACAGGCTGTGGGACGATGATTAAGATGCAATCCGGTCAATGGACACATATTTATTGTCATCTCATGGGTTCGGTTCAATCCGATAGCCGTGGTACTTTTTTGATTGACAGGTCAGGGGGAATCGTCCTTACTCTCGGTCAGGATATACCAGCAGGGGCCCGCATGGCTAGAGTGGGAATGACAGGACGCACCACCGGACCACACCTGCACTGGGGACTGATGTACGGCAATCAATACGTTGACCCCGCTTTGGTTTTAAATGCTATGTACGGCTCTAATCCTTCGGGTAATAGTTAAGAGAATCTGCGATCGCATTCTGTTGAGAAAAAACATAGCTGCCCGGATTTAGTGAATAACGAGGGACACTGCTAAAATTAAGCTGATCGATTCAGGTATATCTAGATAAAATGCGAATATTAACCCTTGTACCGGGAGGAATTAGCAATCAACTGCTGTTTTTTCCCACTCTAGAAACCCTCCAGCAAACTTACCCCCAAAGCAGCATTGATGTTTTGGTCGAACCTAGGGCAAAAGCTGCCTATCGTCTCTGTCCCCAGGTTAAGGAAGTGCTTTTATTTGACTATCGAGATCAGTACGGATTAGCGGATTATTTAAATATTTTGGGAGTAATTCGGGACCGGGAGTACGAAATCGCCATTAGTCTCACCAATCGTCCTGCTATCAACCTTTTACTCTGGTTAAATGGTGTTCCTAACCGTATAGGCTATGAAAATAATGGCGGTTGGTTCTTATCGGAACAAGTACCCCGGCCAACGGAAGGCTATCTAGCGGATAATTATCACGCACTGGTCAAAGGGTTAAAGATTGCCGCACCCTGTCCACCTTTAAAAATAACATTGAATCGGGATGATATCGATTGGGCCGAAATGGAGCAGCAACGCCTCAATATCAAGGATAGCGGCTATATTCTCCTCTACGCCGGCGGTAGCGATCTGAGCATCAGCCAAGGACTGGAAACGCTTTATCCCCTGGAGAGTTGGCTAGAAATTATCCAAGGCATTCGCCATCAACAACCGGATTTACCAATTGTCGCGATCCAGGGAGAACTAGATGAAGCTTGGGTTTTAGCCCTCAAAGCCATGGATAATAACTTAAAAGTGTCCAGAACGGCCGATATCGGTAAAATGGCCGCTATGATCGCCGGTGCTAATTTATTGTTATCTACCGAAAGTGTCCCTTTACAGTTAGCAGTGGCCGTGGGAACCTATACCCTCTCTCTGCTGGTTCCTTCGTTGTCTAAGAGAGTTTTACCGAGCGGGGGAGAGCTTCATCGATATATTGAAGCTAATACGGGAAAAGTCGCCGATATTACCCCCGAAACTGTCCTGAAAAAGATTTGGGGCCGGTAAAAAATCGGGTTTCGATCGCTTTTCTCTGGGATCGAAACCCGAAAAAAATCAGCATCAAAGCTCAATTTTGCGATTGAGATAACTGACTTTTCAAGGATTCTAGGGAGGCCCAACGACCATCGATGGCAGTCTTTTCTGGAAGCAGAAAATCGGGGGGTTGACAATTAGCGCCGCAGAGTTGACGGGGGGGCAAAGTTAGACATAACTGCTCGTATAACCACATTTGCGGGTCAAAATCCCCGTTAGGATCGAGAGTTTCCGAGAGGTCTTCGTAGGCTATTTCTCGCTCTAGAGGATAAGAGCTATCGTAGTCTTTATTTTTGTCTAGCCAGATTAATTCGGAAGTGTTTAATTGCAGACGATGATTATATTGTTGTAAACAGCGATCGCAGGTTAAGGTGACGATGGTTTCTGCTTTCACCGATACTTCCAAAAAATTGCCCCCATGTCTAACCAGCAAGGTCCCCCGCACTGGTGTCAAGGTTTCTAGACCGGGGATAAAATTATCGATGATGATCACTCTTTGTCGATCAGGAGATTTGAGGAGGTGGGGGATAAAAATAGTTTCCATAGATAACTCCTGTATCATTTATCGGGTGTCAACTGCGTTAGCGAGTAACGCCACCATAATTGCTCGGTGACAATCTTTACTTATATCAGCTTATCGCAGTCCCGAGTGTAGGAATTATCAATTATGAATTATGAAGTGGGGAGAATAAATAAAAATAATCTCCTGCCGACCGTCTCCTGAGTGCTGCATAAGTACCTTGCTAGGGGAGAAAGGCAGTTTGACAGTCTGTCTGTTGATCGATCAAGAAAGTTTCCTCAGAATTGGGAGTATATGCACAAAGATACTCCTATGTCAACGGTTTTGAAAAATTTTCTTCCTCGCCTCGGTGGATTGGTTATGGTTGCACTGCTCTGCTCGCTTGTGCTGGGGGGATTGCCTCGGCCGGGAAAAGCGGCTCAATCAGTACATTTATCCTACTGGTTGCGATCGGGAATTGAACAACTAGAGGCAGGTAATTATCAGCAAGCTTTGCACGATTTCAATCAGTCGCTCGAACGGGAAAATAACTTGGCCCTAGCCTACAGTAATCGCTGTTTAACTGAGATTTATTTGCAGGATTATCTCCACGCTTGGCAAGACTGCACCCGCTCTTTACAACAGCAATCCGATAATTATCTAGCCTATTTCCATCGGGGTTTAGCTTTTTATCGTTTGGGAGATTATTCACAGGCGCTGACCGATTATAACCAGACTATCCGGCTAAAACCCACCTATTATCAAGCCTACTATAATCGGGGTTTAGTTCAGTCAGCTATGAAAAATTATCCCCTTGCCCTAGCCGATTTTAATCAATCCTTGCGTCAAATTACTAACCAGCAACCCGACACTTTAGCCACTATTTATAATGATCGAGGTTTATCTCATTTAGCCCTCCACAATTTTACCTCAGCCAAAGCGGATTTTAATCAAGCTCTCCGGTTAAATAAAAATAATGCCTCAGCATACTATAATCTAGCTTGTACCGCTCACGAATTAGGTGAATACGACCGCTCTATCGCCCATTTAAATCGAGCGATTGCCATTGATCCTTTTTATGCCGATGCTTATATTAGAAGGGGATTACTGCGGCATCAATTGGGTTATTATCAATCGGCTTTAGCGGATTTAAATCAAGGAGCAAATCACCTCTATCATCAGGGATTGCACCACAATTATCGGCAAATCCTCGCCCTCATCGAGCAGATCCACCAACAGTTACTTTCCCTACCATCTCCCATTGTTTAAAAGAGCGATCAATATTATAAAGGAAAGCGCTTCATGGCTGTGACGGCGAGACGGGCATTATCTTTAAGGACTTGGGAAACTCGGGGAATTTGGGGAATTTGCCAGAGAACATCGACGGTGCGCCGTAATAATCGCACTAGATCTCCCTCATCGAGGCTAGTATTTTCGCACAATTCCGGCCAGGATGTCCCCTGGGCCCAACGGGAGGCAATCCCCATCAGTTGGGTTTCTAACCAGACGGGAATGGTGATATCGTAGCGAGATTGAGCTTGATAGAGTAAACGGCGAACTTCTCGCAGACCAGGGGAATTTCCTTCTCCTTGCCGCAAAATATCGATAACTTCTGGCACAGGCGGGTAATTGCACCAAGTATCGGGGCGAGGGGGTTCCGTAATCATGGCGCTGATGGCGGCGGCTAGTTGGCTAGGAGTCAATCTGTCCAAATCTCCGGACATCATCGCTAATCCTAACCAGAGTTCATTTTCCCCGCGAATAGTGGCCGCCGCTTCTCCGAGGGGAGTGGGCAAATAAACCTCTAATGCTTGGAATTCTCGCAAAATCTCGATTAGATTCAGAAATTCTTCCCAGTAGTAGGATTTACGCGATTGTTGTTTTTGGTATTTAATCTGGGTCTTGTGTAACTTATCGCGAGCAATCTCTCGATCGTAGTATAATTTCATCAATCGTCCCGGATTTTTGCGTTTTTGCAGGGGATGAGCAGCAATTTGACTATTGACAATTTCAATTCTTTGTGCCTGTGTTTCCAGTTCCACCACCGGTGGGATGCCCTGCACTTGTTGGGGGATGAAATCGGCGATCGCCTGAGTATTTTCCTCACCCTTGCGCCACCCCCCGAGGGAAACAGCTTCTAGGGAAGGGGGTATCAGTTCGCCTAATGCCGCAGGAGGGAGAAAACCTCGATCGATCTCGCTAATATCGGCATAGGCGGCTAAATACCAGCGATTATCACTGCCTAAACAAACAAGGGTTCGCACCTGACCGGCTCCGTGCAGGGTATTGACAAAGATAGCGGGGACGGGGGCGGGGACCTTAATATGTTTGCCCTTGAGATGGAGGATAGTTCCGACGGGAATATTCGGCAATTTTAGATGTATTTCCTGTCTTTTCTGTGCCTCTGACTGACTAGCGAGGATTTTATACAGTCTTTCTTCTTCCCGCAGTCTTTCCCGTAGCTTTTCGTAACTGAAGACCTGCTCCCGCTCGATACCGGCTAACTCCATATCCAACTTAGCTAATTCGGTGGTTAAGGCAGTAATCTGTTGTCGTTCGGGGCTTAACTTCAAACGAGCGAGATATTCCGCGAAACTGCGCTCTAAGAGGTCTTTTACCTCCTCTAGACTGTGTTTTTGCAGGAGATTTAAGACCATGCCGTAACTGGGCGCAAAACAGCTTTGCAGGGGTTCCGGTTGGGCGGTGGCCAGAAAAGCCGCTTCTTTTGTCCCTTCAAAGGGCGTTTGTACTGTCACCACATGGCCGACCGCGTCCATTCCCCGGCGACCGGCCCGGCCGGCAATCTGGACAAATTCCGAGGGAGTCAGCATACTATGACCATCATCGGTGCGCTTGGAGAGGGCCGAGATGACGGTGGTGCGGGCGGGCATATTAATCCCGGCCGAGAGGGTAGCGGTGGCAAAAACCACCTTAATTAAACCGGCTTCAAAGAGTTGTTCGACTAATTCTTTCCAGAGGGGTAAAATCCCGGCATGGTGAACACCACAGCCCCGGGTGAGGGGTTCCACTTGGTCGGCGCGCACCAATTGGGAAGCACTGGCCAGGAATTCAAATAGTTGATTTTTCGTCTCGGGGTCGGCGGTTAAGAGGCTGAGGAGTTGCTCGTCAGACTGGGGGTTATTAGCGAAAAAAGCCAGTAATTTTTGGTGTAGGGGCGGATTTTCGACGGCAAAGAAGGAAAGGGTCAGTTCTTGCAGATTGGGATTATCTTCCAGGAAGAAAATGAGTAACCGGTAGTAAATGGCTCTAGCTTCTTCTGGATTAACGAGATTGAGGTTTTTTAGCTCTCGAATCGCCTGATCGCAACCTTTGCGGCTGAAAATGACGTAAATAGCCGGGAGCATATCCTTGTCCCGCAGAGTGGTGACAATCGAGGCGATGGTGGGACAATCTTCTCGTTTTAAGCGTCGGGGTTTGCCGTGGCCGACTTTTGAGCGTAGTTTCGGGTTAACTTTGCTCTGTTTTGGGTCGAGCAGTGGGAATAATCCCTCTTTATTGGCGAAATAAAAGCGCAGGGGGACGGGGCGAAAATCGGAGTTAATTAGCTCGCAGCTGGAGGTCTGCTGATTGTCGCCGGATTGGGGCAGTTGCCGCACCCAGTTAATCCAGTCGGTGAGTTCCCCCGGGTTGCCAATGGTGGCGGAGAGGGCGACTAATTGGATACTAGGGGGACAGTAGATAATTGATTCTTCCCAAACGGTGCCACGACCTCGATCGCTGATATAGTGACATTCATCGAGAACCAGGGTTTCCACGTTTTCTAGGGAAGTGCCTACCTCACCGATCGGAGTTTGGTACAGCATATTGCGAAAAATTTCTGTAGTCATGACTACAATTAATGCTGAGGGATTGATCACCACATCGCCGGTAATCAATCCCACTTCGGCAAACAGCAGCGGGGAATCCTCATCGCCATCGGTGGGGGTACGACCGAATTTTTCTTGAAAATCCCGGAATTTTTGGTTAGAAAGAGCTTTCAGGGGAGTGGTGTAGAAAACCCGTTTGCCCCTTTCTAGGGCGCGATAGATAGCGTATTCTCCGATTAAAGTTTTGCCGGAACCCGTGGGAGCGCAGACAACCACTGATTTACCGGCGGCGAGAGCGGCGATCGCCGATTGCTGGAAGTCGTCGAGTTTAAAGGGAAAAATGGTTTTGAGATCCAAAGAAGTAGGGTTGAGGGACTCTTTCACGTCAAGTCTAAGAGGAGAAATTTTCTTAATTGTGGCTATTCTGGCTGGCTTTTTTTATTCTAGTCGAAAAAAGCGGACTTCTATAAACTAGGGACAGCTTGACCTTTGGGGGTGATTCCCGATCCCATCATACTTCATCTTTATGAGAAATGCTGTATCACTAATAATTGTATCTCTATTTTGTTCTTAACTTGATTAATTATACCTACTGGTGATGATTAAATTTCGTCCTGAAGACTGTCTAGTTTTATTGGTTGATGATGTCAGTCAAAATCTCCAATTGGCTCTGGAGATTCTTAATTCTGCTGGTTATGCCACCATTTTTGCTAGTAGTTTTCAACAGGCAATAGAACGAGTAAAAACTGCTAATCCTGACCTAATTCTTCTTGACTTAATGATGCCAGAAATAGGGGGTATAGAAGTTTGTAAAAGGCTAAAAAGTGATAATTTATACGCTCATATCCCGATTATTTTTGTAACAGATAGTAACAAAAAAGAAGATATTATCAATGCTTTTAATTCTGGGGCTGTGGACTATATAAATAAACCCTTTCATAGTTGGGAACTGTTAGCCAGAGTTAAAATTCATTTAGAAATGAAAAAAACTCAAGAAGAACTTAAAAATATCAACTCTCAACTAGAAAAGCTAGTCAGAACTGATAGCCTAACCGGGGTCAATAATCGTCGAGAGATTCTCTCCTTGGGCGAGAAAGAATTTCAACGATGTCATCGTTATCATCGTTATTTTTCACTGTTAGTCATCGATATGGACTATTTTAAACATATTAACGATACCTTTGGTCATCTCCTAGGAGACAAAACTTTAATTACTGTGGCTGGGGCAATTAAAAACTGTCTGCGTCAAGTGGATAGTTTTGGGCGCTTTGGGGGCGAGGAATTTGTCGCTATTCTCCCAGAAACTAATCTTGAGGATGCCGAAACCTTAGCCCGGCGCATTTGTCAAGTAATTAATAAGTTAAATATTGAAATTGATCGACAAAAAGTGCGAGTTACTGCTAGTATTGGTGTGGCAACATTTAGCACTCAAGATAATAATCTGGAAGAGGTGATCGAGCGGGCGGATCGTGCTATGTTCGCCGCTAAAAATCAAGGTAGAAATCGAGTTAGTCTAGGTAAAACAGTATGAAAAATTTGTTATTTATTCTTGGTTTTTTGCTCTTAGGTGTAGCCCCAAGTTTTAGCGCCGATCTCGATACAATTATACGCCGGGGAAAATTAATTGTCGCTGTCAAAAATAATCTCCCTCCCCTCGCTTTCCTTGATTCTCAGGGCAATCTGCAAGGATTGGAAATCGACATCGCTAAACGTCTAGCTGAAGAAATTCTCGGTTCTGACAGTGCTATTATTCTCAAACCCGTTAGTAATCAAGAACGTTTACAGGTGGTTATTGATGATCGGGTGGATTTGGCGATCGCTCGTGTGGCGATTACTCCCGCACGTCAGCGTCTCGTGGATTTTAGCCCCTTTTATTACCTCGATAGCAGTGGTTTTGTGACAAAAAACCTGCAATTTCAGCGTTTAGAAGACCTAGCTAATTCTAGAATCGCCGTACTCAACGGCTCGACGACAATCGCCCTTGTGCGTTCCCATTTACCTAACGCTACCCTGCGCGGGGTTGCTTCCTATCAAGAAGCTTTAAATTTACTGGAAACGGGGGAAATAGACGCTTTTGCGGCTGATAATAGCCTTTTAACTGGTTGGGTGCAGCAATTCCCCAATTATCGTCAATTACCGATCCAGTTGGGGGCGATCGCTCTAGGAGTCGTTCTCCCTAAAGGTTTACAGTACCAAAGTCTCCGAGAACGCGTCAATCAAGCGATCGAGCGGCTAGAATCCTCCGGCTGGTTAGTAGAACGGGTGAACTATTGGGGACTCCCCCAGAGAATTCGCGAAATGGGGAGATAGGGTGTGGAAATTATAAATTATGAATTATGAATTATGAAGTGGGGAGAAGGGAGTTTTTTGCTGTGAGCAATGAACAGTGAACAGTGAACTGAAAACTCACATCTGAGCGGCGATCACTGATCACTGACTAAATCCTGCTATAATTTGGGGGAATAAGTATAAAAATATTAATTGCTCGATCGCTAATTATGGAAGATACCCTGCCGCTTATTTACGTTTCTGGATTGCTAATTTTCGTGATCGGTTTAGGAATTTTTGTCATCGTGCAAATCTTTAAAACCCGTCGAGTGGAAGGAACTTTTAACAAGCTACAAAAGAAATTGCAAAACGAAAAAGGTACAGCTAAAGATTACTATGAGTTAGGGAGTCTCTATCTCGATAAAAAACTCTATGTTCAAGCATTGAGCTTACTACAAAAGGCTTTAAAAATCTCTGGGGAAGAAAGCATCGAACCAGAAAATCAAGCCCTAATCTACAATGCGATTGGTTTTTCTTATTTTGCCCAAGAACAATTAGAATTAGCGATTCGTAACTACAAAGAAGCAATTAAACTTTATCCTGAATACTCGATCGCTCTCAATAATCTTGGCAATGTTTACGAAAAGAAACAAATGGCTAAAAAAGCTCTCGAAACCTACGAAGAAACTCTCAAATTTGATCCTAATAATACCGTAGCGAAAAAGCGGGCCGAATCCCTGCGTAAACGCTTCGCTGAATCGAAATAGTTTTGACTACTATCAAATTCTTTTTAGAGCTCGAAGAATCTTCGATCTCTTTCTTTATTTCAAGCCATAAAACACCACGATTAAAACTGGGGTTAAAATCGTCAAAATTAAATTTAGGGGTGCACCCAAACGGGTAAAATCGAGGAATTTATAGCCGCCTGGTGCATAAACCATGGTGTTAGTTTGATAGCCAATCGGTGTTAGATAACTATTAGAAGCAGCAAAGGTGACAGCATACATAAAAGCCAAAGGATTTAAACCCAAAGTTTTCGCCACTTCCACGGCGACGGGAATCATTAAAACCACGGCGGCGTTATTAGAGAGGATTTCAGTCAAAAATGAGGTAATTAGATAGAAGAAAACTAAGATCCAAAACCCCGAAAGATGGCCGCCGATAGCCACTAAATTATCTGCTAACCATTTAGTCGTTCCCGAGTTATCCATGGCAGTACCCAGGGGAATTAAACCCGCTAATAAAAAGATAATATCCCAACGAATGGAACCATAGACTTCCCCCGGTTTTAGACAGCCAGTAATTACCATTAAAACCACCCCAACTAAACTGGTGACGAGAATTGGTTGAATATCAAAAGCAGCAATAATAATCACTAACAAAGTAATTATTAAAGCAATAATCCCCTTGTCCTTTCGCAGGGATTCGATATCTTTTTCTTCTAAGACTAATAATTCTCGCGTGGTTTGTAAGCCAATAAAACTCTGTTTTGGTCCTTGAACCAAGAGCAAATCGCCAAACTTTAAAGGAATTTTCCCCAATCTTCCTTGTAGTAATTCTGAACCACGCCGAATCGCTAAAACCGTTGCGTTATAACGCTGACGGAATTTCAAATCTTTTAAAGTTGTCCCAATTAAACGGGAATTAGAGAGAATCAAAACCTCGGCTAATTTTTCCTCACCTGTAGTAATTGTCGATTCAATATCTCCTTTCTGAAATTTGACATCGGCAAAGATTTCTAAGCCTCGTTCATCTTTAATTTTTAATAGTTCTTCCCGACTACTATGAACGATTAAAATATCGCCAGCATTGAGAACTTTATCGGCTAAAGGTTGGGATAAATGTACCTTATTTCTGATTAATTCCAACACATCAAAATTAAACTTTCTTTGTAGTCCACTTTGAGATAAAGTTTGACCGATAAGATTAGAACGAGGGCTAATAATTACCTCACTCAGATATACTTTAGAACCATAATCATCCTCTAAAAATTCCCCGGTGGAAGATTTGCGATCGGGTAGTAATTTCGGGGCAAAAATTGTTAAATAAATCAAACCTGCCAAAAAAGTGACTAATCCTAAAGCAGTGAATTGAAATAAGCTAAATTCCCCATAACCCAGCTTGGCAGAAATACCACTAGCGAGAATGTTAGTAGAAGTCCCCACCACGGTAATCATCCCCGCTAAAACCGTCGCGTAGGAAAGGGGAATTAATAACTTAGAAGGGGAAATTTTTTGTTTTTTACACCAATCTTCGACGATGGGTAAAAAGATCGCCACCACTGCCGTGTTATTAATAAAAGCACTAATCGGCCCCACTAATGCCCCTAGGACAAATACCTGTTGGTGGGGACTTTTGCCCCCCCAAACCAACAAGCGATCGCGAATCACTTGAATCACTCCCGTGCGGGTAATTCCGGCACTAAGTACAAACATCGCCATCACTGTCACCGTGGCAGAACTACTAAATCCGGCGATACCTTCTTCGGGAGTAACTAAACCCAAAAGAATCAGGACAATCGCCACGCATAAAGCGGTTAAATCTACCGGTAGCCATTCCGCCACGAAAGCGACTAAAGCAACGACTAAAACCGTTAAAGTCAGAATAATTGGTGTTGGCATTGATTTATTTTTTCGTCATGAACCAGCGAATAAATAACTTCTCTAACTCAATCCAAACAAACATTAAGGCGCTAAATCCAAAACAGATTAATAATTCTGTGCCACTAATCCATTGAGTGCCGAAGAAGTTTTGTAGGGGAGGAGCATAAATTAACAACAATTGTAGGATCGTTGTCAAGCCCACGGCGGCGATAATGTAAGGATTAGAGAAGGGATTCATTTGCACAGCTAACTGGGTATGGGAACGCACCGCTAAAGCATGACCCATTTGTGCTAAACAGAGGGTAGTAAATACCATGGTTTTCCAGCGTCCGGGATCTCCGATTTCGGGGGTTGCCTGAGTATATTGGTAAGCCCAAGCCATCATAATAATGGTCAGAATCGCAAACACCACACCGATGCGAATCATATACCAACCCAAACCGCGGGCGAAAATGCTTTCCCGGGGGCTAAAAGGTGGACGTTTCATCACATTAGGTTCAGCGGGTTCCATTGCCAGAGCCAGAGCCGGTAAACCGTCGGTGACAAGGTTCATCCAGAGGATTTGCAAGGGAGAAAGGGGTACACCGCCTAAACCGAGCAGCGGAGCCGCCGCAATCGTTAAAACCTCGCCAATATTACTGCCGAGAATGTATTTAATAAAGCGCCGAATGTTACTGTAAACCACGCGCCCCTCTTCGGTGGCAGCGACGATGGTGGCAAAATTATCATCCAGCAAAATCATATCGCTGGCTTCTTTGCTGACATCGGTTCCCGTAATCCCCATGGCGATGCCGATATCCGCTTGTTTTAGTGCCGGAGCATCATTGACTCCATCCCCCGTCATGGCGACAAATTTGCCCCGTTTTTGCAGGGCTTGGACGATTCTCAGCTTATGTTCGGGAGAAACGCGAGCATAGACGCTCACACCATCTACCTCTGCCTCTAGGTCATTCTGAGACATTTTTTCTAATTCTTTACCCGTGATTACTCGCTCCCCGGCAGCAGCAATGCCTAATTCAATGGCGATCGCCTTGGCCGTTAATTGGTGATCCCCGGTAATCATAATCGGACGAATTCCCGCTTGACGACAGAGAGCAACCGCTTCTTTAACTTCTTTGCGGGGTGCATCGAGCATTCCCACCAATCCCAACCAAACCAGGGATTGTTCCTCACTATCTTCTCTTTCCGCTTCTGGCACTTCTGTCATCGGTTTATAGGAAAAACCTAAGACTCGTAGGCCATTACCCGCCATTTCGTCATTTTGTGCCAAAATACGGCTTCTTTGTTCAGATGTTAAGGGTTGACTTTCCGCCCCAACTTGGATCAGAGAACAACGTTCGAGAATTAATTCCGGTGATCCTTTGGTAAACATTAAATAGGCAGAATCCCCCAAACCTAACTGGGCATTCTCACAGATTACTGACATTCTCTTTCTTTCGGAAGAAAAGGGAAATTCGCCTAAACGAGGGCTTTTTGGTGCCAATGCTTCCCGATATAGTCCTCCTTTACCCGCTAACGTCAGTAAAGCTCCTTCGGTGGGATCGCCTAAAATTGACCATTCTTGAGCTTTATTTTGCAAAAGTGCATCATTACACAGCACACAAGCCGTTAAAATTGCCTGTAGTTCGGGATCACTTTCACTAGCACCATTAAACTCACCGATGGGCGCGTAACCTTCCCCTGTGACAGTAATTGTCTGCCCGGAAGTATTGACTTTCTGCACCACCATTTTATTTTGAGTTAAAGTTCCGGTTTTATCGGAGCAAATCGTCGTTACCGAGCCTAAGGTTTCCACTGCCGGCAATTTACGAATTAAAGCTTGTCTTCTCACCATTCTTTGGGTTCCAATTGCCAAAGTCACCGTTACCACTGCCGGTAAACCTTCGGGAACAACGGCCACAGCCATACTGAGGGAAGTTTCGAGGAATGATTCAAAAAACTGCCAACCAAAGCGAATTACGCCACCAAGCACGACTACAGCCACTAAAGCTAGGGAACTACTCACTAAAACGTTACCTAACTGCGACATTCGCTGCTGTAGGGGAGTTGGTTCACTTTCTACTCCTTGCAACAAAGCGGCGATTTTACCGATTTCCGTATCCATTCCCGTCTTGGTAATCGCCACTTTCCCCCGTCCCTGTACTACTTCTGTACCCTGATAGACGAGGTTAATGCGATCGCCCAAAGAGGCATCTTCTGGTAAAACCTTCTGTGCTTGTTTATTCACCGATTCCGCTTCCCCCGTGAGGGCAGCTTCGCGAATTTGCAGGTTTTGTGCTTCTAATAATCTGCCATCGGCGGCAATTTGTACCCCCGCTTCCAGTAACATGATATCCCCGGGGACAAGTTCCTTGGCCGTCACTTCAAAGGTGCTACCATTACGAATAACTCTAACTTTGGGCGAGGATAACTGCTTAAGGGCTGCTAATGCCTTTTCTGCCCGACTTTCCTGTAAATATCCTAAAATACCGTTTAAAATAACAATTGTAAAAATAGCGATCGCGTCTTTGGGAAATTCCCCTTTTTTCAGATCCAAAACTGCCGAAACCACCGCCACGGCGATCAGCATCACTAACATAATGTTAGTAAACTGTTCCCATAAAATCATTAACGGGCTACGTCCCCCCGTTTCTTTTAGTTCATTTAATCCGAAAAAATCCTTTCTTTTAACAATTTCCGCCTCGATTAAGCCGGTTTCCCCATTGGTTCTCAGTATTTCTAGGGTTTGTTCCCCAGTTAAATTATGCCAAGCACGATTATTCTCTATTTCCGAGACTTGAGGTGACGTAGTGGGAAAAGTCATAGCGATCGATTGAAGAGGGTGTACGCGTGAACTAAAAAGGTAAGCGAATTAAGCTAATTACATATCACAATATCAGTTATCAGTTATCAGTGACCAGTAAGCAGTTATCAGTGACCAGTTATCAGTAAGCAGTCAGCAGTTATCAAGGAAGTGGGGAGACCACTTCGTGCGCGTTGCGGGGGGAGAATAAATAAAAATAATCTCCTGTCTCCTGCCGACCGCCTTCTCGACAATCTGAAAAAAATGTAACGAAATGTGAAGTATAATAGCGAATGTGATAGAGACAAAACATTAGAGAGTAGATAGGAAACGATGCGAGTTGCGATCGCTGGTGCGGGACTAGCCGGATTATCTTGTGCGAAATACCTTGTCGATGCGGGACATACGCCCATCGTACTGGAACGTCGCGATGTATTAGGGGGAAAAATTGCCGCTTGGAAAGATGCCGATGGGGACTGGTACGAAACCGGTTTACATATCTTCTTTGGTGCTTATCCCAATATGCTGCAATTATTCCAAGAATTAGGCATAGAAGATCGCCTACAGTGGAAAGAACACTCGATGATCTTCAATCAGCCGGAAAAACCGGGGACCTATTCGCGGTTTGACTTCCCAGATATTCCCGCCCCAATTAACGGTATTGTTGCCATTCTTCGCAATAATGATATGTTAACTTGGGAGGAAAAAATTAAATTTGGACTCGGTTTAATTCCTGCCATTGTTAAAGGCCAAAGTTACGTCGAGGAGATGGATCAATATTCTTGGTCGGAATGGTTAGAGAAGCAAAACATACCGCCTAGGGTAGAAAAAGAAGTGTTTATCGCTATGTCGAAAGCCCTAAACTTTATCGATCCTAACGAGATTTCCGCCACGATTCTACTAACAGCCCTCAACCGCTTTTTACAGGAGAAAAACGGCTCAAAAATGGCTTTTCTCGACGGTTCACCCACGGAAAGACTCTGCCAACCTTTAGTCGATTACATCAGCTCTAGAGGTGGCGAAGTGCGCTTAAATGCCCCTTTAAAAGAGATACTCTTAAATGAAGACGGCACAGTTAAAGCCTTCTTAATGCGCGGTTTAGACGGTGGGGAAGATTATCTTTTTGAAGCCGATATTTATGTTTCGGCGATGCCTGTAGATCCTTTAAAAGTTTTGATGCCTAAGCGTTGGCAAGAAGATAAATTCTTTCAAAAATTAGAAGGATTAGAAGGGGTTCCCGTCATTAATTTACACCTCTGGTTTGATCGCAAACTAACCGACATCGATCATTTATTATTCTCCCGTTCGCCCTTACTCAGTGTTTATGCTGACATGAGCAACACCTGTAAAGAATACGCTAACCCCGATCGCTCGATGTTAGAATTAGTTCTCGCTCCCGCTCACGATTGGATTACTAAATCCGATGAAGAAATTATCGCCGCCACGATGAAAGAATTAGAAAAACTCTTTCCCCAACATTTTACTGGCGATCATCCCAGTCAATTGTTAAAATATCATCTGGTGAAAACTCCCCGATCAGTTTATAAAGCCACCCCTGGCCGACAAGCTTATCGACCTTCCCAGAAAACTCCGATCGAGAATTTTTATCTCGCCGGTGACTATACCATGCAAAAATATTTAGGAAGCATGGAAGGAGCGGTTTTATCGGGGAAATTAGCGGCAGCAGTGATCAGCAAAGATCACCCCGCAGCACCGCTAAACCCCAATAAAACCCAATCTACACCAGTGTCCAGCGCTCGTTAATTCTCTGGCTAGGGACTAATGACGAAAATGGCCTTGAGTGAGACAATGCTATATCATTAGCCACAGTTCGCCGTTAATCTAAGTCAATCATTCCGCCCCAGCAGAATGCTCCAATTGCCAAAACCGACCCACCCCACCAAACCCCTCGTCTCCCTTGCGGAGTCCTACGAACTCTGTCGCCGGATTACAGAGAAGTATTCTAAAACGTTTTATCTCGGTACTCTCCTGATGCCGAAAGCAAAACGTCAAGCGATCTGGGCAATTTATGTCTGGTGTCGTCGTACCGATGAACTGGTCGATGGTCCCCAAGCCCGGTTAACTACCCCTGAAACCCTTGATTTATGGGAAAAACAGCTAGAAACAGTCTTTTCTGGGGTTGCCCTTGAGGATGCCGATGTCGCTCTCGTGGATACTCTAGAAAAGTTCCCCATGGATATCCAACCCTTTCGGGATATGATCGCCGGGCAACAGATGGATCTCTATCGCAGTCGTTATCAAACCTTTGATGAACTAAAACTGTACTGCTATCGGGTGGCGGGGACGGTGGGGTTAATGTCCAGCGCCGTGCTAGGATTAGAAGATGGCGATCGCTCGGCTCCTTGGCGACGCAATCAAAGCGTCTATATCCCTCAAGAAGAAGCGATCGATCTCGGTATTGCCAATCAATTAACCAATATTTTGCGGGATGTGGGGGAAGATGTCCATCGTGGGCGGATTTATCTACCTTTAGAGGATTTAGATCGTTTTAACTACAGCGAAGACGATTTACTCAAAGGGGTTAATGATCACCGTTGGCAGGCGTTAATGCGCTTCCAAATTGAGCGGGCCCGTTATTACTACGATTCCGCCGAAAGGGGGATTCGCGCCCTTAATCCCGATTCCCGTTGGCCAGTTTGGGCGGCTTTACTGCTTTATCAAGGCATTTTAGACGTAATTGAAGCAAATAATTATGATGTCTTCGCCCGTCGTGCCTTCGTGCCTTTACCTAAGAAAATGCTCTATTTACCCGTGGCTTGGTTGCGATCGCAAGCGTTATAAAAATTCGACGGGTTTTGCTGCTTGCCGACTCCACCCGTCGAGTCTCAACTATTAAGTTTTCCCAATTCAGCTGCTTAACTTGGGTTGGCTTTTTCAGCGCGATTTAGGAGTCACCAACCAGAAAGGTCCAGTTTCCGTGCAGGGAACATCTCGATCGGTTTCGTAAACCACAAGACCATCTTGCCGATCCAAAACTAAGGCTTCTCCTAGACGGACGTAGGATATAAACGGGACAAGATAGCGGACGACAGGCTCATCGCTACAGGCCGGCAACACCCGATCATTAAAATACTCGTATCCTACATCCTCGACGCTTTCATAGTAGCGGACGCTGAGCTCATCGAGCGCTTTTCCCGGAAAGCGGTATTGGATAGCTGACCAGAGAAATTCTGGCAGCGGTCGATCGGGCGATAATAATGTTCCAGATTTCATGGCTTTTCCCCCTAAAACCAAAGGAAGCGGGGAACTCTGACCAATAGTCCCGATCGGGACTATTGGCTTCCGCTCCCTACCCCGGCAATTTTTTACTAGGGATGGGAGCTGGCGCGGGGAGTTCCCTTGTATTCATTGTAACAAATTTCCCCGCAAGGGTTCGGGGCGATACCGTGAGAACAGGTTCTCTTGATTTCTCGTTACAAAGATTGACAAATTTATCCCTTTATTTTGGCGATAATAATAATTAACCGGCGACAAGCCAGAAAAAATAGTGGAAATAGGGAAAGACGGACGAGGATGGGACTAACTAACTAGCAATAATGATAGCGAGAAAAGAAGTGGTTTAGTAGTGCCGAATTCTCGTTCCCGATCATTTAGGAGGTAGGAAAGATGACAATTTATGTCACCCGCGAGGGATATAAACTGGTGGCCGATTCCCCACTGGAATTGGTGGAAAAATTACAACAATGTCAGGGCAGAATGACGGAAACAAGACAGGACTTCATGACTCGGATGGCCGCACAGATGGTAGCTAGCCAAGGCGTTACTGTTCCCATCACCGATCCGGAGAATTTTATCGCCGAGCTAATCCACAACGATTTTCTGAGCGTGGTGGACAGTATTGATGGCTAAAAGTCGGCCGGGGAATTGGCGGCAAAACTTAGCCCCTAGGGTTCCTAACACTCACTCAACCCCACTACCCTAGGTCAAAAAGCAAAATTTCCGAGTCTTCTAGGGATTGAATAGCCAAAGAAGTTTCCTCGCTAATTGCCGCTCCATCCCCCGCTCGTAAATGCACGCCATTTAGGGTTATTTGCCCTCTAGCCACCTGTAACCAGGCATAACGACCTACATCTAAGGAATGGGTGAGGGACTGGTCTAGGGGCAAAATTCCCGCATAGAGATTAACATCTTGATGGATTTTGACTGCATTACCCGCACCGGTGGGAGAGGCGATTAATTGTAAGGTATGGGGAGAAAATGCGATCGCTTTTTGTTCATAACTGGGTTCTAGGTTTTTTGGGTCGGGAATAATCCAAATTTGCAGAAGATGGAGGGGATTAGTGGCAGAATGATTAAATTCACTGTGTTTTATTCCTGTTCCTGCGCTCATCCGTTGAATTTCACCGTGTCGAATCACGGAACCCGTGCCGAGACTGTCTTGGTGTTCTAGTTCTCCCTCCAAAACATAGGTTAAAATCTCCATATCGTGGTGTCCGTGGGTGTGAAATCCTTTTCCCCCAATCACTTTATCCTCATTAATAACTCTTAGACTCCTAAAATTAATCTGTTGGGGATCATAATATTGGGCAAAAGAAAAAGTATGATAGGTATCCAACCAACCATAGTTAGCGTGGCCTCTTTCCTCCGCTTTGCGTATAGTAATCATCGGTTTTCCTCTTGTTTATCTCTATTATATTCTCAAGGCTTTTTGCTAGATCAACTAAGGATAGCTGATGGGTTTTGTTATCCCTTTTCTGTCAGAGGAGGGATAGGAAGTGTAGATAGTCACGGCAAGCGCATCTTAACAATCCTTGACAAAATCAACCTAGAGGTCGATTTGGGTATATTTGGGTAGAATTTGCCCTCTCAATTGTTAAGCAACAATCGACCAAATAGGTCAAGTTTGTAACTATTGTGATTGACTGCTATCATTTGAAATGCCTACACAGCAAGCGGCTGACAAAATTAGCCAATTATCAACAGCGTTTGAGCTACGCTTACCCGGGTAAATAGTGTAATAAAACTTAATAAATTATCCTGATTTATAACTTGACAAGAAAAATTATTACTGTAGAATTGCAGGAAAGAATGTAGTTACTCGAAGGAGTTTCAGTCAAATGATTAATACTCGGTTAAAACCCGTCACTACGGGTCTCATTGGTGCTGTGGGTTTGGGGGTTGCTTTATTAGGGATGCCAGAAGGAGCGAAAGCTGTAGATATAAAGGCAGGCCGCGACTATTTTGAGACAAATCCCTCAAATACGACTGTTACTATACCTGGTATAGGTGTCGTTCCGCTTCAAGGATCTCCCATTACTCCAGCCCCATTTCCAGGTTTTCCTGTTGATACCATTCTTGAAAGAATTGGAGATTGTACCTTCGATGAGGGATTAGGCGATCTAAATCCAAACTCTTGTACAGTTGGTCTAAAAATCATCGCTTTGAGTGTAAAATCGGCTAGTCCTGTTGGTCTTCCTGGTGGTGGACAATCATTCATTTTCATTACCTTAAATGGTGCCCAAAGTGACGGAAGCATTACAATTAACAATAATAATACTTGGGAGGCAAACCTACCAGTTAAAGCGGTTGCTAAAGATGAAAATGGAGGGGTGTTAGCATCTTTTGGTCCATCAACACTGATAGGGAGTGGTACTTGGAGTATTAGTCCAAACACGGGTAACTTTTTACCTATCACGACCATCCCATTTACAGGGCCAGAAGAGACTCATGGTTTTCTTAGAGTTTTTGATATTCCTCCAGTACCCGAACCTTCAACTGTATTAGGCTTAATTGCGGTAGGTTTAAGCTCAATAGTCGGATTTAAAGGCAAAAAAGAGCCAAAATAAGCCTTCGATCGCTTCTTTTTTACCAAGAAAAAGCCCCCCATTGGGGGCTGAGGAAGAATGTAGTTACTTCTTGGAGTATAGCAAATCATGTCGAGAACTGGCAAATATAGCTCGATTTTTGTTTATTGTTGCGGTAAAAACGCCTAACTGTAGCATTTGGGCAGATTACTTCATAAGTTGCAGTTCAGCTGGCTTGAGCGAGATTTCAGGTCAAACTTAAGTCAAATCTCGCCAATCTATCCCTAAATCTTGTAATTTCCGAGCCATCTTTTCTGCCACTTCTTCAGGGGTGGGAACAAGTTTACCTTCAGGGGTAAAAAAGCGTAATTGGCTGTCATGAACCCCTAAAAATAATTCTAACTGTTGACTCCATAACCAGCCCTGTTCATTCGCTGCAATTTCTTCGTATTTTCCTACCATCAACTGAAAACCCTTAAATTCTAAACTATTGGGATCAAACCAAAAATAGTTAGGAGTCCGGAAAGTTTCCTGATAAATTTCTTTCTTGAGACCTCGATCAGTTTCTGCCGTTGAATCAGACAAAATCTCGATGATGACATGGGGATATTTCCCCTCTTCTTCCCACACTACCCAACTTTTACGCGGTTTTCTTGCTACTCCCAAAACCACAAAAAAATCAGGACCCCTAAAATATTCTGATTTACGTTGATTAGGGCTGTAATAAATAGTCAGATTACCAAAAGCATAGAAATCTTGGCGGTCTTTCCATAATAACTCTAGTGATTGGATCAAAAGCATCAATTGACGCAGATGTAACTCTGTTTCCATAGGGGGTTCATCACTCAGTAAATCACTTTTGGGAAAGATAATTTCTTTTAACTCATCTTCAACAATAACCATGACGACCACTCAATTATTTAATCTTCCCTATTTTAGCTCTTCAGTAGAGCGTTCTACTGTTTCCTATCAACCTAATCGTTTAGCAGGATTACGACGCTTTGCCATAGCGATTACCTTTCTCAATATTTTAGGTCATACTGTCCTCGGATTTGAACAATCTTGGGCGCAACCTCTGGTGGCTTTAGCAACAGGTTACAGCGTAGAATTATTATTAGAAAGCGTTGATGCTGGGGTAAATAGCTTTAAACCTAGATATTTAGGAAGTATCGGTCAGTTTGTCGATTTTCTGCTTTCTGCCCATATTACCTCATTAGCGATCGCTATGTTACTCTATGCTAATGAGCGTTTATTTCCGATTATGTTTGCAGTAGCGGTGGCTATCGGATCTAAAGCAATTTTTCGGTTAAAAGTGGCAGATAAAACCCGTCATTTTCTCAATCCTTCTAATTTTGGTATTAGCGTTACCTTACTCTTATTTCCTTGGATTGGCATCGCACCCCCCTATCAGTTTACTGAGAATTTAAGCGGTTGGGCAGATTGGATTTTACCCGTCTTAATTGTTTGTACGGGAACGTTTTTAAATGCCCGTTTTACTCGTAAATTGCCTTTAATTGCGGGATGGTTAGGGGCTTTTATCTTACAAGCAATCCTCAGAAGTGCTATCTTTCACACAGCGTTAATCCCCGCCCTATTACCCATGACAGGGGTGGCTTTTGTCCTCTTTACCTTCTATATGGTAACGGATCCGGGAACAACACCAATTAACCCCCGTGAGCAGATAATTTTCGGGGCATCTGTAGCCGTTGCTTATGGCATTTTGATGTCCTTTCATGTTGTTTTTGGGATGTTTTTCGGATTGACGCTGGTGTGTTGTTTCAGAGGGTTGATATTAGCGGTTGAACCCCTGAAAGCAAAATTACCCCTAGTACAGGCTTCCGGCATTTTATCAACTCCCTAACCAATATATTATGGGGTTTTTGTGGGCAAAGCCCACCCTACAGCTTTTAGCTACAAACTACAAATGAAAAGGGCGTAAGCCTTACGCCCCTACAGTAACATTCTCCTGGTCATTGACTATGAAAGCTTCTCCTCAAATTGCTATTGTTGGCATGGCTTGTCTTTATCCTGATGCCGATTCTCCACAGGAATTATGGGAAAATGTCCTGTCTCAGCGTCGGGCATTTCGTCGCTTTCCCTCAGAGCGATTATCGTTAAGTGACTACTATTCTCCCGATAAAAGCGCCCCCGATGTCATTTATTCGACTCAAGCTGCCGTGATTGAGGGCTATGAATTCGATCGCATTGCTTATAAAGTGGTGGGGAGTACCTTTCGTTCGGCTGATTTAACCCACTGGTTAGCGTTAGATATTGCGTCTCAGGCGTTGAATGATGCTGGATTTCCCGACGGAAAGGGGTTAAATAAAGAAACAACCGGGGTTTTACTGGGAAATACTCTCACAGGCGAGTTATCGCGGGCTAATACCCTAAGATTGCGTTGGCCCTATGTGCGTCATAGGGTAGAAGAACAATTATTAAAACAAGGATTATCGGACAAAGAACGGCAAATTTTCTTAAATGAATTAGAAAATCGCTTTAAAGAACCCTTTGAACCGATTGGAGAGGAGTCTTTAGCGGGAAATCTCGCGAATACGATAGCGGGGAGAATTTGTAATTATTTTGACTTAAAAGGGGGCGGATATATCGTCGATGGGGCTTGTAGTTCCTCTTTACTGGCAGTAGCGAATGGTTGTTCGGCTTTAGTAGCTGAAGATTTAGATATCGCTTTAGTCGGGGGTGTGGATATTAGTATGGACCCTTTTGAGTTGGTGGGTTTTGCCAAAACGGGGGCCTTAGCCTCTGGGGAGATGAAAGTGTATGATCAAGGGTCTAATGGGTTTATTCCGGGGGAAGGATGCGGTTTTTTGGTGTTAATGCGTCATGAGGATGCCCTAGCCCAAAATAAACGGATTTATGCTGTTATTCAAGGTTGGGGGATTTCTTCCGATGGCAAAGGTGGAATTACTCGTCCAGAAGTGGAAGGACAGTTATTGGCGTTAAATCGCGCCTATAAACGGGCTGAATTTACGGGGGATACTATAGCTTATTTTGAAGGCCATGGTACGGGAACGGCGGTGGGTGATGGAACCGAATTAGAAGTCTTATCTCGTATTCATCCAGATACGGTAAATAAAGCCGTTATTGGTTCAATTAAAGCGAATATTGGCCATACTAAGGCGGCGGCAGGGATAGCAGGGTTAATTAAGGCGACTATGGCGGTTCATCGTCAAATTTTACCACCAGTGACGGGATGCGATCGCCCTCAGGCTCGGTTAACCGAAGACAAGGCAAGATTACAGGTATTAAAAGAGGGGAAAATCTGGCCAAATTCCTTACCTTTACGGGCAGCAGTGAGTGCCATGGGTTTTGGGGGCATTAATAGTCATATTATCATCGAGGGATTAAGTCAGATTCGTCGTCACACTCTAACGCCACAGGAACAAAAATTAATCCATTCTCCCCAAGATGCGGAGTTATTCCTATTGAGTGCAAATAGTCAAGAAGACTTACAAGCACAGGTTAATCGGTTATTAAATATTGTTCCTCGCATATCCCAGTCAGAAATGACCGATCTTGCCGTTGAATTAGCGAAAAAGGTAAATCCTCATTTACCCTATCGTCTGGCCATTATTGCATCTTCCCCCGATAGCTTAACCAATCACCTTGTAGGAGCGCAAGGCTTGCGCTCGTTGATCCCCGCCGGTCAAAATTTAGATAATATCTTTACCAATCACGAAAAACAGATCAATAAAATAGGTTTTCTCTTTCCGGGGCAATCCGCACCAGTTTATCTTCATGGGGGACTCTGGGAAAGACGTTTTCCTGTGATTAAACAATTATATAACAAGGCTCAGTTAGCCAAGGGTAAGGATAACACGGTGACGAATATTGCTCAACCGGCGATCATTACGGCTTGCCTAGGGGGGTTACAACTCTTAGAAAACTTAAATATTAAAGCAGATTTAGCCATAGGACACAGTTTAGGGGAATTATGCGCTTTATTTTGGGCAAATGCCTATGATAAGACTCAATTAATTAATCTAGCTAAAATTCGCGGTCAAGCAATGGCACAACTGGGCCACCCAACAGGTAGAATGGCCAGCATTAACGCCGATGCAGAAACGGTTAAAAGTTTATTAAATGGACGTATCGTTGAGATTGCGGGATTAAATTCACCCTATCAGACAATAATCTCAGGAGAGGCCTTAGGGATTAAAGATGTTGTTGAAAAAGCCCAAAATCAAGGCATTAAAACCGTTTATTTGCCTGTCTCCCACGCTTTCCATTCTCCCCTAGTGGCCCGGGCTGTGCAACCCTTAGAAGATTATTTACAAACTTATCCCTTAAATTCCCTACAAAAAACGGTTATTTCTACCGTAACAGGCGAAAAATTGCCATTAAATACCGACTGGCGCTCGCTTTTGTTAGAACAAATGACCTCACCGGTGCGCTTCATCGATGCAGTCAAGTCAGCAGAGAAAGAGGTTGATTTATTCATTGAAGTGGGTTCTGGTTCGATATTAAGCCGTTTAGTGGCAGATATAACGGATATTCCCGTAATTTCTCTCGATAGCAGTAGTGAGTCTTTACAAGGGTTATTGAAAACGGTGGCAGTGATGTTTGTTAATGGTGTCAAGGTTAACTATCAAGGGTTATTTGAAGATAGATTTAGTCGTCCCTTTAATTTAGACTATCAACCCCATTTTATGGCCAATCCATGTGAGATCAAGGCAAGGGGCAAAAGTCAACAGGCAAAAGTAGAGAATATTGATCTTTTATTGCCTAATCATAGCCAAAACCTCAAACCTAATACCTCAAACCTGAAACCTGAAACCTCAAAAATTGAAGTTATTCGTCAATTAGTCGCACAAAAAACAGAGTTACCCCTAGAAACCATTGAAAATCATCATCGCTTGTTGGCGGATCTGCACCTTAATTCTATTAGTGTCAGTCAATTAGTGATCGAAGCAGCGCGTCAGTTAGACTTATCTCCTCCCCATTCACCGACAGATTATGCCAATGCAACTATTCAGGATCTAGCAGCAGCTTTAGAAGAATTAGGAAAAAATAATCCCCAAATTCCTCAAGAATCAATCCCTATGGGTGTTGATAATTGGGTGCGTGCGTTTACGGTTGAATTAATCGAAAAACCGTTAATTAAATCAGATAAAAAGCAAATAAATCGAGAAAAAGCGGGAAATTGGCATATTATCGCCCATGCTGATCATCCTTTATTACCTAACTTATCTGTTTTACAACCCACCTTAAAGCATGAGCAGGAAAAAGGGATTATTATTTGTTTAAAACCCTATCCTGATGAATCAGAAATTGGTTTGCTTTTAAAAGGGGCAAAATTATCTATAAAAGAGAAAAAAACCTTGATTTTGATTCAACAAGGAGGAGGATATGGGTCCTTTGCGAGAACTTTTTATCTAGAAAATCGTCAAATTCCTACCTGTGTCATTGATATTCCTTTTCATCATCCCAATGCAGTTAATATCATTCTCTCAGAAATCACTGCAACCGATAGCTATACAGAAGTTTATTATGATGAAAACGGAAAACGGTTTGTTCGTCAATTAAACTTGTTAGGGTTAGAAAAAGATACCGATAACCCTAAGCAGAAAAAAGCCCTAAAAAGGTCAAATAAAAGCAAAATCAAGGAGCTTCTTTTGGTGACGGGGGGAGGGAGAGGTATTGCCTCAGAATGTGCCTTATCCTTAGCTAAAGAAAATAAAGCCACCTTAGCGATTTTAGGACGTTCTCAACCTGAAGATAACCGAGAATTAGCCGAAAATTTAGCGAGAATGAAGTCTGCAAACATCCAAGTCCATTATTATTCCTGTGATGTCAGTGATGCTGAGTCAGTTCAGCAAACTATCGCCGAAATTAAGACAAATTTAGGAGAAATTACGGGAATTTTACACGGTGCGGGGGTTAATACACCGAAATTAATTCAACATCTCGAACCAGAAGATTTCTTAGCAACTTTAGCCCCAAAAGTCAAGGGTTTGCAACATATCTTAACGGAAATTAACCCCGATTCTCTCAACTATTTAATCAGCTTCGGTTCAATTATTGCCGAGACTGGATTGAAAGGAGAAGCAGACTATGGGTTAGCCAATGAATGGTTAGGGAATATTGTAGCGGAATTTAGTCGAAAATACCCTAATTGTCGCTGTTTAAACCTAGAATGGTCGGTTTGGTCCGGTATTGGCATGGGAGAACGTTTAGGAACAGTTGAAAAGCTAAGAAATGAAGGCATTACCCCTATTTCTCCCGATATTGGCATTAAATACTTACATTTACTTTTAAATCAATCCCTACCCACTGCCTCTGTTATCATCGCCGGGCGTTTTGGTGAACCTCCGACTTTAAGCTTAAAACCGCAAGAATTATCTTTTTTACGCTTTTTAGAGAGAAAGAAAGTTCATTACACGGGAATTGAACTGATTACTGAAGCAGAATTATCCTTAGACAATGATCCTTATTTACAAGATCATGTTTATCAAGGAGAATACATTTTCCCCGGTGTCCTGGGGTTAGAAGCGATCGCGCAGGTGGCCACTGCATTACTCCCCACCTTAGCAAGGAAGGAGGATCAAACCCTTAACAAGGGGGAAAACCAAGATCCCCCTTCCGTCCCCCTTAACAAGGGGGAAACTGGAGGATTAAGGTTTGAATCGGTTAAATTTAACCGTCCGATCGTGGTTTCTGCCGATCAACCCTTAAAGATACAAATTGCTACCTTAATCACCGATTCTGGAAAGGTTAAGGCCGTTATTCGCTGTGCCAATACAGGGTTTAGTATCGATCATTTTGAAGCCATCATCAGCCATTCTTCTGTGGGGGAGCCAGACTGTCGCCCAATGATCCCCCCTGTCCCCCTTAAAGAAGGAAAAAATAACCCTCAAATTAACCCAGATACGGACTTATATGGTCATTTATTGTTCCATAAAGCAAGATTTCAACGAATTAAGGGTTATTCTCATCTCAAAGCAACCGAATGTATTGCAGAAATTAAGATTGAGCAAAAAACTGCTTGGTTTAGTCGTTATTTACCTCAATCCCTGATTTTAGGCGATGCAGGGGCAAGAGATGCCGTTATCCATGCTTTACAAGCTTGTGTTCCCCATGCCACTATTTTACCCACTGGCATAGAACGCTTAACGGTATATTCTGTCAATTTAGGCGAAAATCAGTTTGTTTCAGCCAAAGAAAGACTGCATCAAGGAGATACCTTTGTCTATGATCTTGAGGTATTGGATAACGAGGGGAATCTCTTAGAAGTGTGGCAAGGATTGGAATTAAAGGTGATTAAACACAGAAATCCTCAAGATCCCTGGATTCCAGCCCTTTTACCCTGTTATTTAGAACGAAAGATTAAGGAGGTGATGCCTAATGTCGATTTAACTTTAATTCTCGATCAGGATGCAACGGTAGAAAGACGAGTCAGAAGCGATCGCAGTTTAGGGATGTTAACCTCATCCCCTAGTGTAATTCAGCGTCGGGGGGATGGCAAGCCCGAATTAAGCGATAACGAGACGGTTTCGGTATCTCATGCCGAAGATTTAACCCTTGTGCTTAAGGGTGCGTCAGGCTGTGATCTTGAACCCATTATCTCCCGTGATAGGCAGATGTGGCGCGATTTATTAGGGGAAAATTCCTTTAATTTAGCGGAGGTAATTAGTCAAGAGAATCATGAGGATTTTAATATGGCAGCGACTCGCATTTGGTCTGCTAAAGAAAGTATTAAGAAAGCGGGTTTGAGTCTCGATATCCCGTTAACTTTATCGTCTTTCTCTCAACAATTAACCCCTTTATCCCCTATTTTGTGGTTATCTTCAGGAAAGGATTTAATCATCACTTTACCTGTTTCTTTCCGAGAAATCAAGACAGCTTTCATCTTGGCAATATTTGTCCAAACAGTTCAGAAAAAATCGGATTTACTTCAGACAGAACCAGCAAAGGTTTTCTGATAAAACTTATCCAGTTTTACCCTTTTTTAAACCACAGGAGAACCAAATCATGACCACAGTTCGACAAATTCCCAACCAAAGAAACCCTATTCAACCGATTTCAAATATGATCCGTTCTTTCGTTTATGCGATGAATGGACGCTGGCATAAATTGGGGATGCAAATCTTTATGATAGTGACTATTGCCCACATCTCAGAACATATTATTCAAGCTTATCAATTGTGGGGTTTAGGATGGCCGAGACCGGAATGTTTAGGGTTATTAGGACTCTGGAAACCTTGGTTAATGCGCTCGGAATGGCTACACTATGGACACGCTCTTTTTATGTTATTAGGGTTAGCTATTTTTCGGCCTTCTTTTCATGGAAAAGCTCGTCTTTGGTGGGATTTGGCATTAGGATTACAATTCTATCATCATTTTGAACACGCTTTACTCTTAGGACAGGCAATTATTGGTCAAAACTTATGGGATTCTCGCGTTCCTATTAGTATCGGACAAATTTGGTTTCCTCGGTTAGAACTGCATCTTTTCTATAACTTAATGGTTCTAATTCCCATGATGATTGCCATGTATTATCATCGTTTTCCACCTATGAATGAGGGGAGATTAGTTTAAATTTCAGCCAAAGTCAAAGAAAGTATTAAGAAAATGGGGGTAAATGAGTATTTACCCTATTCTTCTAGTTAATTGTGCTGAAAAGTTGTCTCTAGTTCTTAAAAAAGGCATGATTGCTCTCCTTCTCATATTATGATAAAGAGTCATTAACTAAATGTTGAAATTCCTCCAATGAATTAATAGTAATACTGGGAACAAAAAGACCCTCTAAGACAGACACATCCTCAATTTGGTTAATCGTTTCAATCAGGGAATTAGGAATCTCCCCAAAACGACTTTGTAAAGCTAAAATAATATACTTTTGGCTAGTTAATTTAGCTCCTTCTTCGAGAGCCATTTCTTCTATGGTGCTTAAAAAAGGCATTTTGTTTTCCTCCTCGTATTGACTGAGTTTTGTTTTAAAGTTAAGTTGAAGTTGCGGGGGTAAGGTCATCATTTTATCAATGAATTTCCCTAGATTGATAATCTCAAACTTGGTTAATCCCCTTTGATATAAACCTCTGACTAAGTTCCACTTCCATTGTTCACGCTCCCTGAGATTATTAGTCGTAGCCTTAGTTTTTAGGTGTGCCATGACTATTATAGCCCAAATATTCTCACTTTGTTCTAAGTCTTCCCATTGATAATCCAATAATTTGACCATTAAAAAATCGACTCTCACTTGACTTCCCCCTAACCCATATTGATAAAAATCCGGTCGCCAAGACCTACTTTCATCCCCTAAAATAGCTAAACTAATAACGGGTTTATGGTACAAGTCAAAGGCTCGATAATTATAAATAAACATTCGTTGAGGGAATTTTAGATCATATTGACTTTGGACTTCAATATGAATTAAAAGCCAGATTTCCTGATTATCTAATAACCAAACTTTCAATAATTTATCAGCATAGCGTTGCTCAGTTTTAGCAGCGGCCGTAATTTGTTCTAATTCTTTATCAAGGGAAATAGGAGTTTGATTCCAGTCAATTTCTTGATAAATATTGGGATAAAAGAAGTTTAAGAACTCTGCCAAATAAGTGCTAATCGCTTCTTTCCATGTTTTGTCGTAATTAGCTGTCACCTCAGCCATGCCTTTCCCGCCTAATTGCTATATAATAAATAATATCCTAATCTTTCAAAAACAATGGACAATTCTAACCCTACTCCTATCCCCTGCGAAAATAGTGATACTTCTTCCTTAGAAACCGCTAACCACAAACCCTTTTGGAAAGCCATTGTGGAAATTGGTGAAAAAGTTCCCATTGAAGAGTGGAACAAATTACCTAAAGATTTTGCTCGCAATGCAGAGCATTATATGTATGGCGCGCCCAGAGACGAGGATTACGAAGACGAATGAGAAAGATTTTTTTAGATACCTTCTATCTTCAAGCATTAGCTGATTATCAAGATAACGCTCATCAAATGGCTTTGAATATGACTGACAATTTAGGTGATTTTCTATCTGTTACTAGCGAAATGGTGTTAACTGAATTACTCAATGCCTTATCTGGAAGGGGTGGGTATTTAAGAGATGCTGCCCTAGATATTGTGGATAAATTACACCAAGACTCATCGGTAGAAATTATCCCTCAAACCTCTCAGTTATTTACCGAAGCATTGCTATTTTATCGCCAAAGACGAGATAAAAGCTATAGCTTAACAGATTGTGCTTCGATGTTGATTATGAGACAACAAAATATCTCCGATGTTTTAACTTTTGATCGCCATTTTCAACAAGAAGGATTTAATGCACTACTGAGAAATTAGGAGGTAAAATAATTAATTGACTTTTTGAGCTACTTCTGCTAGACAATCAAAATGACGACCATATTTAACAATAATCGTCATCGATCCTCGATAATCAATTAACCCTGTCATTACCGCTTTAACTGCACCAATTTCTTGATTAACGAATCGTTCCCAATTCTCTCTAGTCGCTGAAAAAATCGGTAAAGATTCATCCATTTCTTCAATCAGTTCTAAACTAACAATCTGACCCTGATCATCCCATTCTGAACAAACAGAAACCCCCTGATGATCACTAAACCAAAGAATTACTTTTCCCAATTTAGCGAACTTTTTACTTAAGGTTTCTTGTTCGTTCCATGTCGTTTGATAGGCAGACCACCATTCTTGAGAAAAACGAGTTAACGGTTGATTCATGAGGTATAATCAGAAAATAAAAAACTTGTGTTTAGTTTATCATTATCAGGATAACCTATGATCATCTTAAAATTCCTACTTTATGCCCCTCAGGGTAAGCGCATCTTAACAATCCTTGACAAAATGAACTTTATATGGGTTGCCTACCCAGAGCGCGGTTTAGACATATTTGAGTAGAATTTGCCATCGCAGTTGTTAAGCAACAATCGACCAAATAAGAGGACAAGCAGCTGACAAAATTGGCCAATTGTCAATAGCGTTCTTTTAAAACCGTTGTTAATCTCGAAAAATCGCTAAATAATCATGATGAAAGCCTACGAATATCATCACATTGTCAGTTTTCAAGAAACCAATTTAGTCGGTAATGTTTATTATGCCAATTATGTGCAATGGCAAGGTCGTTGTCGAGAAATGTTTCTCAAAGATAATGCCCCAGATATTATCACAGAATTATGCCAAGGATTAGCCTTAGTAACGGTTCGAGTATCCTGTGAGTATCTGTCCGAATTATTTGCCTTTGATCATGTTATTATTCGGATGCGTTTAGGAGAGATTAAACAAAACCGAATTACCATGTTATTTGAATATTGGCGAGTGACTGATGAAGGTGAAGAATTAGTAGCAAAAGGGGAACAACAAACAGCCTGTATGCGACGAGAGGATGGTGAAACCAGACCCACTCCAATTCCTGCTCAACTGAAATTAGCTTTAGAGAACTATCACATCCCGATCTAAAGGATAACCCGAGGAATGTGAGATAAAAATAACCGATAAAAAATGACTCTCCTAGACTGGTTATAGCCAATTAGTGGTTTAAATGAGCTTAACCCGAAACTTCCGTAGCTTTCATTTATCCCAGTATGAGCCGACTCCTGTTGAGGCAGCTTGCCTAGATGACCACACTACCCGTAAACCTTTTCAAACATACTCTAAAAAATATCGGCAGGATCGGCATATTGGAGCTTATTAATAGCCGTGGCTCCAGCAATCAAGGACATGAGCAAGGTTAAGCCAAAGACGAATATTGCTCTAGTAGGGGTCATTTCAATGGGAAGTAAGGTGTATTTTTGGGTAAAATAATACTGAATCATCCCTAATAAAAAGCCAGGAATATAACCCAATACTGCAATAATCAGAGCTTGCTGAAAGACGAGCCACAGAAGATAACGATTGTGATATCCCATTGCTTTTAGAGTTGCATATTCTGCTAAGTGTTCTGCAACATTGGTATAAAGAATTTGATAAACAACCACAATCCCGACCACTAATCCTAAAAATACCCCCAAATTAAAAATAAAACCAATAGCTGTACTGGTTGCCCAATAATTTTTTTCAAAGTTAATAAACTCTTGCTTGCTTAATATTTTGACATCTTTCGGCAAATATTTCTTTAACTTTTTGAGTAAGGATTGCCGATCAATATCTGGTTGAAACTTAATTAAGCCAATATCAATGAACCGAGATGAACGATTCTGAAATATTCTTAAAAAGTTAGAGTAGCTCATTAATAAGTTACCATCTGAACCAAAAGATGTCCCTAATTCAAAGAGACCAACCACTTCTATTTTTCGATTATTGCCAGAATTTCCCACCTCGGTAATAATAGTTTTACCCTTCTGGAAATCTTCGGCAATATTTCCAAACTCACTACGAGAATTTTGGTCAAATAAGGTGGTATATTTTAGCTTTAATTTTTGCCAATTTTCTTTGATTCCCACAGCCTTAAATGCTTGATATCTTAAATCAATTCCAATTACAAAAATATTACGCCAATAGTTTTTTGTATCAGGATTTTTCCATTGAGCATAGCCTACATAGATTGGACTGACTAATTCCACTTCATTAAAGGATAAGGTTTGTAATAGTCTTCGCTCACTAAAACTTTCCATAGCAATTAAGGATGTAGAACGAGGACTAATCAGGAAAGCATCACCTTCTAAACTATTATGTAAATGAACAGCACTCTCAAATAAAGCATCTCGAATTCCCAACTGCATAAAAATAATCACAGTGGAAAAAATAATACCAGATAGTGCAACAATTAAACGAGTTCTTTTATGAGCTAATTGTAACCAAGCAGTAGGAATATTCATCTTCTGAATGAGTTATTTAGTTAGGATGAATGATCACATTAACCTTTAAGTTAGTTAACCGATTAACTTTAGCACTAGAGCGATGATCTAAGCTAATTTTTACCTCGATAACTCTGGCATCTGTATCGACAACAGGATCGGTTCCTAAAACATCTTGTCGTCCCACTTTCCAACCTATTTCTTCCACAGTTCCCTCTAAATCTCCGATCATTTTATCGGTTTTTATCGTTACAGATTGACCTAATTTAACTCGACTAATATCGGTTTCATACACTTCTGCTTTAACATACATTTTTTGAATGTTTCCCAAATCTAAAATTCCTTCATTTTTCACTAATTCTCCAGGAAAAGTATGAATTTTTAAAATTCTTCCTGCATGGGGCGCACGCACATAGGATAATTCTAATTCCGCCTGAGCGCGTTCTACATTAGCCTTAGCTGTCATTACTTCATCTTGAGCAATTTGAAGATCAACAGGACGAATTTCCGTCACTGCACTTAGCATAGCTTGGTTTTCTTGAATTTGTTGTTCTAAAGTATTAAGAGTTCGTTGTAGATTGGCTCTGGCTTCCTGAATTTTTTGTTCTAAAGTAGTTGTAATGCGTTGCAAGTTAGCCTCAGCTTCTTGGAGTCTTTTTTGTGTAGTTGTCGCCTCTAAACAAAATCGCTCTTTTTCCCCTTGAGAAACTGCACCATTACGGTATAAAGATTGATAACGTTGACAATCTGTGAGAGAATTATTCAATTCTGCTTTAATTCTTTCAACGGTAGCTTTTTGTCCTAGTTTTTCCCCTTCAAGTTCCGATTCCAAACTAGAGATCGCTGCTTTTTGCCTCATTATTTGTCCCTCTAATTCCGCTTTGCTTTGACGCATACGGGAATCTTGAGCCATAATTTCGCCTTTTTTTGCCCCTTCTCTCACTTTTTCGAGTTTAGATTCTGCTAAACCCAGATTTGCTTGAGCTTGTTTCAGGGCTGCTCGCAAACGGGCATTATTATCTAAAATAGCCATAATTTCGCCTTTTTCAACTTTTTCTCCCTGTTTTACCAGTATTTTATCTACTCTACTTCCTTCCAAAAAGGCAGGAGCTGATATTTGAGTAATTCCACCTTGGGGTTCAAGATAACCAAGGGCAGCAACAGCTTCGGGAGTATCAGGAGAAACCGTCGGGGAAATCGATAACTGGGAAGCTTTTAAGGATGATTCTGGTCTAAAATAGAAGATAATAACGGTTGTTCCCAAGCTAAATCCCATAAAAGCTCCTAAAAGACCCCAAAACCAATATTTTAAAGAATGGGAATTTTGAAGGCGAAAGTTAGCCATTGTTGTTAACAGGGATAAGGATTCATCAAATAAACTTTGTTTAAGGTAACATGAGGTCATATCTTCGGCCTCCCATCAAGGGTTGTCAACTTTGTCAACTTTTTTTAACAATGGCATCTAATTTCTCAGGCACACCCTTCGAGCATCCTGCTGTCAATTTTGATCACAAATTTTCTCCTAGGCAGGTAAATCGTTTTCCACAACGATTGTTGCTCCTTTCACCCCAAGCCGCAACCTTTAATCAGCGTGGATTAATCTGTGATCCGCAAAGCGGCGGCCTAGCCGTTCAGCCTCAAAAACAGATATATTTGGAAACGATCGGGCAAACTTTTATCTATGGCTATAATGCAGCAATTATGGCTCATTCTCTCGCGGACTTGTTTCCTCTTCTTGAAGGTGTCACGCTCAATTTGAGAGGATTTGCTTATGAAGGGGCAGCGATGGCTTTATCTTTGCTAGATTGTTTAACCCTGGGTAAGCGCGATCGCTTTGAGCATTTTTTAGCAAACGAGGGGAAAAAGCATATTTACATGGCCTATGTAGGGAAAGGATGGCAATTAGCCCGTATTCCTTTTTCTTTGCGCTTTTATCTCCAAAAATTAGCAGATTCTGCCCAACATTTTCCAGATTCTCTATTAGGGTGGTTAGCCCTTGACGGCTATGGATTTCATCAAGGATACTTTGCCTGGCCTAAGTATATCCGAGAGAGAAAGTCTCCTCAAGAATTATCGGGTTATGCGCGTCTTGTCTTTGCCCAAGGGTTAGGGCGCAGTCTTTGGTTTGTGAAAGGGGCAAATATTCCCGAAATTGCCGATCAGATCCAAAAATTCGACCCGCTGCTTCAACCCCATTTATGGAGTGGGATCGGCTTGGCTTGCACTTATGCGGGGGGAGTGTCTCCCGAAGAAATTCAACATTTAAAACAGCTGGCTGAACCTTATAGGGCAGAATTAGCCCAGGGAGCAGCTTTTGCGGCAAAAGCACGTTTACTAGCCGAAAACTGTACGGAAAATACCGAAATAGCCTGTCAAATTTTGTGTGGAATGGCTATTACTGAAACAGCCAAGATCACTGATGATACCCTCATCGGCTTAGATTACCACGACCAAATCCCTGCCTATGAACAATGGCGACAAGCCATCCAAAGTCATTTTCGCACCTAATCCCCTAAACTGTCTTAAGCTTAGATTGAATGTAGTTACTTCTTTGAAACCATGAATCGTTTGGAAAAATTCATCCGACGCTATAGCAAGTCTATCTTGGCATTGGGGCTAATTTTAGTCTTATTCTTTGTTTCCCGTCTCCCTGCCCTATCAATGGCCGAAAGAGATGCGATCGCTTCTCGCTTTGCCTTTACTCGTTTTCCCTTACCTGAATTAGAAAATCAACCCTATCAAGTAGAAAGACCGACAAATCCCAGTTTAAGCCGTCATTCGGCCTGGATTTCGGCAGTTGGGGCGGCAGTTGCCCTGGGGGATCTCGATGGAGATGGCTGGGATAATGATCTCTGTCATGTAGAAACCCAAAGCAATCAGGTGATTATCTCCCCTGTTCCAGGTACGGGCAATCGTTATCAGCCCTTCACCCTGAATGTCACCGATTTTGACTATAACGATCAAACCATGGCCCCCATGGGATGTATTCCCAGTGATCTCAATGAAGATGGACTCAGGGATTTATTGGTGTATTATTGGGGACGAACACCGATCGCTTTTATCAAGCAAGATCAAGGTTATCTTCAGCAGCAAATCAGCCAAAAAAGGGAAAAATGGTACACCAATGCGGCAACCTTCTCGGATTTAGATGGGGACGGACACCCAGACTTAATCATTGGCAATTACTTCCAAGATAATGCCGAGATTTTGGATGTTAATTCTCAGAAAATCGAAAAAATGCAAGATTCGATGACCCGTGCTTATAATGGCGGTAAAAATCGAGTTTTCTTGTGGTCCGATGCCTCTACCACTGGAGTGACTTATCAAGAAGTCCAAGATGCTTTTGAGGAGAAAATTGCTCATGGTTGGACATTGGCCGTCGGAACAGCCGATTTAGACGGGGATTTATTGCCAGAGATTTATTTTGCCAATGATTTCGGACCCGATCGCCTCTTACATAATCGTTCTACTAGAGGACATCTCCAATTTGACTTACTGGAAGGGCAAAAAGGGTTAACGACACCCAATTCTAAGGTACTCGGCCATGATAGCTTTAAGGGAATGGGGGTAGATTTCGGGGATATTAACCATGATGGACTCTTAGACATCTATGTGAGTAATATTGCTTCGGAATACGCCCTAGAGGAAAGTCATTTTCTCTTTACCAGTACGGGAGAAACGGAGAAAATGTCTCGAGGAATCGCCCCTTATGTCGATAAAAGCGAACCCTTGGGAGTCTCTCGTAGTGGCTGGAGTTGGGAAACAAAATTCGGCGATTTCGATAATGATGGGGAGTTAGAAGCGTTGCAAGCTACAGGATTTCGTAAGGGTGACATCAATCGTTGGCCGGAATTACATGAGTTAGCCATGAGTAATGATCAAGTCCTGAAAATCCCCAATAGTTGGTTTCATTTCCAAGATGGAGACGATTTAAGTGGTCATCAACATAATCCCTTTTTTGTGCGGGGTAAAGATGGACGTTACTATGATTTGGCATCGCAATTAAGCTTAGATGATCCCTCTGTCACCAGAGGAATTGCCACCGCCGATGTAGATGGAGATGGGGATTTAGACTTTGTAGTAGCAAATCAGTGGGAAACCTCTTATTTTTATCGCAATGATAGTCCAAATATCGGTCAATCTCTGGAATTAGAGCTTTTAAACCCTGCGATCTCCCCTAATCCCTCTTCAGAAAAGGGGAAAATGGGTACTCCGGCAATTGGCGCAGCGGTTAAGGTGTCTCTACCTGATGGCAGTCAGCTGGTGGCGCAGGTAGATGGGGGCAATGGTCATTCTGGCGTGAGAAGTCCAGTATTACACTTTGGTTTAGGCAAAATTGACCCTAATACCGCTTTACCCGTTGACATTCAATGGCGTAACCACAAGGGAGAAATTAAGCAAACCCAGTTATTATTAACATCGGGTAAACAGACAATTTTGCTAGAGCAATCGGTTTAAAATCATTCTGTCAAGGGCGTAAGGTTTGCGCCCTTTATCGAAAAAATCGGGTCTAAAACCTCGCCTTAAAAGGCGAAAAGTTTTTGGAGCGGGGTATGGGTCTCCGTTACAAAAACGGCCTCCTGCCCCCTGCCTTCTGCCTTCGTTAACGTTTGTGTTGCATACTCTTTAACCGCTTTCGGAGAAACCCTGAAACCGACTATTCTGCAAATGCACCAATTAGGAATTGAGAAAAATACTAGACTTTAAGGTTTTAAATTTCCTCCTCGAATAAACCAAGTAATTGTGGCACTGGTAAAAGCAGTGATAGCGACAATAGCTATTTGTTTCCAGTTTTTTAATTCCCCAACTTTCTCGATTAAATCGGGAATTTTTTGGGTTAATACTGCTTGGGATTGAATTGTTACTTCAATTTTAGACGTGATAATTTTGACTTCCGTGATTTCTTTGTGTAGGTTAACAAATTGCTTGTTATTTTCTTCTCTCAGGGTTTCTATTTGTTGGCGATTATCTTCCTTTAGCGTATCAATTTGCTCGCGGGTTTCTTCTCGCAGGGAACTTATTTGCTCGCGGGTTTCTTCTCGCAGGGAACTTATTTGCTCGCGGGTTTCTTCTCGCAGGGAAGTCATTTGCTCGCGGTTTTCCTGTCGCAGGGAAATCATCTGCTCGCGGTTTTCCTGTCGCATTGCCGAGAGTAAGTCTTTCAATTCTTGAATATCATTGCTAGTAACAGTAGTCATAGAATTAACCCCAAGAGAATCTATTTAACCAGCATCTTTTAATTTTATTATACTTCACTGACGCTAAAAAGGTCAAATTCATCAAATTTAATTACTTCGGAGTCAGGATAACGAGTATCAAAACGATAACTGCTCACGGTTCCTTTTTCTGTATCTAAAATGCTAAAAACCGTTACATCATTACTGGCAATATAGGGTAAAGGTTGATTAACCCAATCCACTAGAGGAGCAATGTTTGGGATAATTGCTGGTAATCCATTGGGATTACCGATGACCGCATAATTTCTATCGAGAGGTACAGGACGTTTTTTATCACCTAAATGAGCGCCATAACTATTACCAACGTTAGAAGATTCGAGAAAATTCATACCCTTAGGACTAAGAAAACGATTCCATAAATGGGAATGACCATAAAAAACCAAATTAACCTTGGCTGATTCTAATAAAGGAATTAGATCACGAATAATATAATCATTTTCTTGGGGATAATCATAACGTACTGATCTAACTTTTCCCGTGGTATCCCGTTCAATTTTCGGCACGGGATCGGTGTAGGGTGGCACGATATTTCCTCCTAGGGTATGGGGAGGATGATGAAACATAACTACCTTATATTTAGCCTCTTGAAATTCTCGACTATTTAACTCTTTTTCTAACCATTGATATTGAGGACTACCCTGGGCAATTGGCTCAAAAATATGCTGACCATAACCCCAGCGTTCGGGTCTATCTAAATCTCTTTGATTTTCGTAATATCTTCCCCTTGCACTGGGTTCTAAATTGGGATTTCTCCAGATATTAGTAACATATAAAACCACTAAACGAATATCGCCAAAGGTGAGAGAATAATATTTATCTTGAGGCAAAGAAAAAATTTCTTCGTAGGTTTCTGTGTTGAAAGAATTATTTTTTAACCATTTTTCATTAATTGCTGCTGTATCCTCTGCTAGTTGTTTAGAAATAAATTGAGGAATAGCATCTTCAAACTGTTCATTTAAACCTGTGGAATTAGAAAATCTGCCCATAACTTCATGATTACCAATAGCAGGAAATAAGGGGGCATTTTGAATAATTTTCCCCCCTTTATAAATAGTCTGAATACCATTCTTGGTAAGAGTATAATTAGCACGACCTTGTAAACAGGGAAAGAATGCCCCACCGCGACTATCATCAAACCATTCGGAAGCTCGATCGGGTATATTAACTAAATCTCCCGCTAAAAAAACTGCATCTACCTGTCCAATAGTTTCAATAACTTTTTGTAAATTAGCGGCAGTCATAGGCATTAATTGATGATCGGAAGTGAGCAGAATTTTGAGATTAGTTCCTTTTTTGGGTCTTGGGGTAAGGGTATAAATATCACTTCTAATCGCCCTATTTTCCTGAAAACTGGTGACTTGATAGGGAATCCTTTCCAGGTGATTTAAATCAGTAATTTCGGCCTGATGTCGCCAAATTTCTCGAGCGCTTAAAGATTGATAAGCTTCAAGGGTTCTCGATTTGGCATCTTCTCTAACTCTAGTTAATTTGCTAGTGCGAGCGGGGGCTATTTTTTCTAGTTTTTCCCCGTAGCGGACTTGATGACCAGTGCCAAAAAATTCCGTAAACCAAATCACTTGTATTGATGTTTCGGTGGGTAATTGTAAAAAAGGTTCGGTTAAAAGTTGATCCTTGTTCATTGTCGCTAAAAGATAACTGCTGTACTGCATTTAAACAGTTTTAAGGAGTAATTGAGATAGTCCACAACTTCACCGGTAATAACTAGCAGATTCCCTATTTTATCGGCTAATCTAAAACCTTAGACTCTAACTGCTGCCGTTGCCAGAGATTTTGATAGACTCCGGGGATTGCGATTAACTCCTCGTGGGTTCCCATCTGGACAATTTCTCCGCGATCCATGACAAAAATGCGATCAGCAGTGGCAGCGGCCAATAATTGATGGGAGATAAAAATCACGGTTTTTTGGCTTTCTTGGGCGAGATTTTCCAAAATAGCCGTGGCCGTTTGATTATCGACGCTAGATAGGGCATCATCAAGGATTAAAATCGGTGCTTGGATGGCTAAAGCGCGCGCTAAAGAGACCCGTTGACGTTGACCCCCAGAAAGAGTAATCCCACGTTCTCCCACTAAAGTTCCGTATTTTTGCGGGAAATTCTCGATTTCCTCCTGAATTCTCGCTTGTTTGACCGCCGATTTCACTGCCGGAAAATTCAGCAGCGGATCGCCGTAACGGATATTATCTTCGATGGTGGTACTAAATAAAAAACTTTCTTGGGGAACATAAGCGATCGCTTTTCGCAGATCTTCAAGAGCAATTTGAGTCACATCTTGATTATCAATAAATAACTGTCCTTCCGCAATATCCAAAAGACGGGGAATAGCGTTAGCAAGGGTAGATTTTCCCGACCTGATCGCACCGACTACCGCTACCATTTCCCCCGGATTAATGGTAAAAGAAAGAGATTTTAAGGCGGGTTTCTTAGCATCAGGATAGGAAAAAGTCAAGGCTTTGGCGGTAATTTTTCCTTGAATATTTTTTAAGTGAATACAATCGGCATTATCTTTAATTTTAGCCTCGGCTAACAGGATAGTTTCTAGGCGATCAATACTCACTTCTCCCTGTTGGTAGGCCGTAATAGTGAAACCTAATAAAGCAGTAGGAAAAACTAATCTTTCGGCTAAAATTAACAGAGCAATAAAGTCCCCAATCGTGATATTATCCGCTATAATTTGTCTAGTACCGAGGGCAAGCAACGCCAATAAACTTACATAGGCTAAAGCTTCAATCAGGGGAAAAAGAAAATTACGAGTCTGGACTAAATCTAAATTAGCCTGTAGTAATTCGCGATTTCTTTGTTGAAATGCTAGGCGCTCGTTACCTTCTTGGGCATAGATTTTAATCAGAGTAATACCACTCATATCCTCTTGAATTAAATCGCTCAGATGCGAGAGTTTTTCTTGTACTTTTTTCTGTTGCCGCTGGAGACGACCACTAAATAACTGCACAGCAATTAACATCAAAGGATAGACAGAAATGGCGGCGACTGAAAGGGGAATATGAATCGCTAACATTACGGGCAAAGTTAACCCATAGGCAAAAAAAGTATTAGCCAAACTGAGCAAAGCAAAACCCACCAGACGACGGATATTATCCACATCGCTAGTGGCACGGTTGATTAAATCTCCCGAAGTTTGCCGCGAAAAATAGGCAGGTTCAAGGGTTAATAAATGTTGAAAGATTTTTTGTTTAAGATCGAACTCTACCTGACGACCGATCCCGAATAATAACACTCTGGATATCATGCGGATAAACCACATAATCGAGGCTAAAGCGATAATAAAAATCACATAGTAAATGATTTTTTGGAAGTCAAAAGATTTACTTAAATCATCGATGCTATCCCGGATTAAAAGCGGTATATAAACACCCAAAAGATTAACAATAAGCAAAGCAACTACCCCACCAGTTACTATTTGCCAATGGGGTCGTAGATAATTTGCTAGTTTTTTAATGCGAGAATAAGCCATATTCAGTTATCAGTTATCAGTTATCAGTTAGAACAGGGAACAGGTAAAAGGGGGCATAGATAATCAGTGGGTTATTTTTCTCCTTGTCCTGATTTAGTGGCGGTTTAACATTAGAACCACCCTGGGGCGGTTTACCCGGGGGTTGATCAATTTTAGCTTGATAGCCGCGCTTAAATTTATCATATCGTCTTTCTTGTTTGTCCGACATTTAAGTTACCTCTGTTTGATCCTGCCAAAATTCAATATAGCGAATTTCCTCTGCATTAATCAAAATAAGCCGCCCGCGCATCTAAATTAGTCTAGATCGATAGGGCAACACCAGAATACTGGAACACTGGAACAGCAAGGGTTATCTGCTTTTTAGCTAACTTAATAATGCCCAGTTTAAATTCGTCTTAGCTTATCTTCAATAGTTAAAACTACCCCTTCTAATTCGGCGAACTCATCTAATAAAAGGGAAGCATCGATCGATAATAATATGCTTTTGCTCTTGGCAAGTTCCAAAGCATAACAGAGATTGTCTCAAGCTGCTGGCATCGCTAATACTTGCGGGGATTTTTCCGTAATCGGTAAATAGTAACCGGTAATCAGTGAACTGCAAACTCAAACCCGATAACTGAGTCAAGATAGCTAAAAATCACCATCGCCCCACCATGCGTTTCAGACAAATTTTTATGCTTTTATTACATGACTGGCAATATTTTGTAACAATCTATACGAATTTTCCTGTTGAAGACTGTAAATTTAAGTTAATTGCTTCGGTGATAACCCTGAAATAAACTGATCTTTCTAGCCCAGATGACTAAACTCCCCCTATCTGTCTATCCACTCCTCAAAACTGTTATGCTTCTAGAAAAAATCTCTTAGACAAAAACTACTGCTAAATCTCCCCAGATGGAGAAGCAAAAGCGATCAAGAGATAAAAATAGTCAAAGCCTCCTTACTGAATCAACAGTTACTTTCAAGAAATTTTCTCGGTTATCACCGCAGTCAGTTAGGGGAAATAATGAGAATTTTTCACCGTTTCATCACCTTTGTTTAGTTTCTAATCACGATTTTTTAGTCCATGAGTAAACTTTCCAGACGTAGATTTATCTTCACTGCCGGGGCAACTGCCGTAGGAACGGCAATTCTCCACGGTTGCGCCACTCCCAATAATACCGCGACCAGTCCCTCCCCGGCCGGCAGTCCTGCAGCTTCCCCCGTTGCCAGTGGAGAAACTCCCGAAGTCACCACCGCTAAACTAGGTTTTATTGCCCTCACCGACGCTGCCCCCTTAATTATCGCCAAAGAAAAAGGTTTATTCGCTAAACACGGGATGCCCGATGTGCAAGTGATGAAACAAGCCTCTTGGGCTGCAACCCGGGATAACCTCGAATTAGGTTCGGCGGGTAACGGTATCGACGGGTCCCACATCCTCAGCCCCATGCCCTACCTAATGACCTTGGGCAAAATCACCAAACAGCCCGTACCGATGTATATTCTGGCACGTTTGAATATCAACGGTCAGGCCATATCGATCTCCAAATCCCACGCGGATTTAAAACTCGACCTCGACAGTTCTAAACTCAAAGAAACCCTCACCAAAGCGAAATCTGCCGGCAAAGAAATGAAAGCTGCCGTCACCTTTCCGGGGGGCAACCACGACCTGTTCATGCGTTACTGGCTATCTGCGGGCGGCATCGATCCCAATAATGACATCTCCCTCATCGTCGTTCCCCCGCCGCAGATGGTGGCCAATATGAAAGTCGGCACCATGGACGCGTTCTGTGTCGGCGAACCGTGGAACGCCCAAATCGTCTCCAAAGGCCTCGGGTACACTGCCCTGATCACTGGAGAATTCTGGAAGGATCACCCCGAAAAAGCCTTCGCTTTACGCGCCGATTGGGTGGATAAAAATCCCAAAGCGGCAAAAGCTTTAACTATGGCTGTTCTAGAAGCGCAGCAATGGTGCAACGATCCCGCTAATGTTAAGGAAATGTGCGAGATTATTTCAGGACGGGAATGGCTGAAAATTGACCCCGCCGATATCTTGGGCAGAATGCAGGGTAATATCGATTTCGGTGATGGTCGCAAGATCGAAAATAGCCCCGTAGCCATGAAATTCTGGGCTGATAACGCTTCCTATCCCTACAAGAGTCATGATACTTGGTTTGTGACTGAAGACATCCGTTGGGGCTATATTCCCGCCGATACGGACATCAAAGCTTTAGTTGATAAGGTTAACCGGGAAGATATCTGGAGAGAAGCCGCCACAGCCCTCAATGTTCCGGCCGATCAAATTCCCACCTCTACCTCTCGCGGTGTGGAAACTTTCTTTGATGGTGTTACTTTTGACCCCGAAAATCCCACCGCTTACCTGAAATCTCTCAAGATTAAAAAGGTTTAAATCAGTGATCACTAATCAGTAATCAGCGATTCAGTAATCAGTAATCAGTAACCCGTCAACAGTTAAAGATCATTTGCTGATAACTGGTAATTAATAACTGATAACTGATCACTGATGCTGATAACTGAACCACTGATAACTCAACCACTGATAACTGATAACTGATAACTGATTATGGCTGTTTCTATTTCTCGTCGTTCTCAAGGTTCAAAATGGGTAAAAGACCTCAAAAAAAAATTACCCAAACTAGCAACTTCGGCGATTGCTTTATTAATTTTCCTTCTCATCTGGCAAATACTCTGTTTTAGTCCCGATGCCCCCCTCCCTAGTCCCACTAAAGTGGTTAGTGATACCTGGGAATTAATTATTAATCCCTTTTTCAATAATGGTGGCACGGATGTGGGGTTATTCTGGCAAATTTTCGCCAGTTTACAACGGGTGGCCGTCGGTTTTACCCTTGCCGCTATTGTTGGCATCGCTGCGGGTATTTTAATCGGTAGCAGCGCCCTAATTTATGATGCGATCGATCCGATTTTCCAAATCCTGCGTACCGTTCCCCCCCTAGCTTGGCTACCCATCTCCCTAGCGGCTTTTCGTAATAACGAACCTAGTGCCATATTTGTAATTTTTATTACAGCAATTTGGCCAATTATTATTAATACAGCCGTGGGAGTGCAACAGGTTCCCCAAGACTATAAAAACGTCTCTAGAGTGTTGAAATTATCTAAAGTTGAATATTTTTTCAATATTCTTTTTCCCGCCACCGTTCCCTACGTTTTCACGGGATTAAGAATCGGTATCGGTTTATCTTGGTTGGCAATTGTAGCGGCGGAAATGCTGATCGGTGGCGTGGGAATTGGCTTCTTTATCTGGGATGCTTGGAATAGTTCCATGATCAGTGAAATTATCCTCGCCCTGATTTATGTGGGTATTGTTGGTTTCCTACTCGATCGCCTCATGGCCTACATCGCTAAATTAGTTGTACCCGAAGAAAATAAATAGGGTTTGCTGAAAAAATTTTTCGGTGGGGGCAGGGTGTGGGGAGCTTTTTAAGTAAACAGTAAACAGTAAACTAAAAACTCACATCTGATAACTGATAACTAATAACTAATAACTGATAACTGATAACTGAAAATGTCTGCATTTATTGAAGTCGATCACATTGATAAGGTTTTCCCTCTCCCCGATGGCCGTCAATATATTGCCCTGAAAAATATCGATCTCAGCGTTACTCAAGGGGAATTTATCTCTTTAATCGGTCACTCCGGTTGCGGGAAATCCACCCTCTTAAATATGGTCGCTGGACTCGATCGCCCGACGGTGGGAGGGGTGATTTTAGAGGGAAGAGAAATTAAAGGCCCCGGCCCCGATCGCATGGTGGTGTTCCAGAATTATTCGCTGCTGCCCTGGTTAACCGTCCGGGAAAATATCGCCCTAGGAGTTAACCGCGTGCTGCGTCATCTACCGGCTGCTGAACGCAAAAGTGTCATCGAACATAGTATCGATATGGTACACCTGCGCCATGCGGCCAACAAACGACCGGGAGAATTATCGGGAGGCATGAAACAACGGGTAGCGATCGCCCGCGCCTTAGCCCTACGGCCAAAAGTCCTGCTACTCGATGAACCCTTTGGGGCGCTGGATGCGTTAACCAGAGGCAATTTACAGGAACGTTTGATGGAAATCGTCGAAGAAAGCCACGTTACCTGTATCATGGTCACGCATGATGTAGATGAAGCCCTATTACTATCCGATCGAGTGGTGATGTTAACCACTGGTCCAGAGGCCCATATCGGTCAGATTCTCGATGTTCCCATTCCCCGGCCCCGGCATCGTTTGGAAGTAGTTAATCACCCTAGTTACTACTCCCTCCGTAACGAGATCGTTTATTTCCTCAACCAACAGAAGCGATCGAAGAAAGTCGGCCAACCCACCGAACCAGTAACAGTGATCGGCCAAGCTACCAGACTGAAAACCAATCCCACCATCGGTTTTATCCCCCTCACCGATTGCGCCCCGATTATTATTGCCAAAGAGAAAGGTTTCTTCGCCGAGGAAGGATTAGAGGATGTTGTCCTGCAACGGGAACCCAACTGGAAAGCACTCGCCCAAGGAGTGGCCACCGGTCGTCTCGATGCGGCCCAGATGGTGGCGGGAATGCCCCTGAGCATGACCATTGGGGCCGGCAATAAGCCCTCTGTCCCCGTGATTAGCGCTTTGGTACTCAGTCGCAACGGTAACGCCATCACCCTCAGCAATAAATACAGGGAATTGGGGGTAGAAAAACTCGAGGACTTGAAGGATGCCCTCCTGCAAAGTCCCGATAAAATCGCCACTTTCGGCATGGTTCACCCCGCCTCCATGCACAATCTGCTGTTACGCTACTGGTTAGCTAGTGGCGGCATCGATCCCGATAGTGATGTGAATTTAGCCGTAATTCCGCCGCCTCAAATGGTTTCCCTACTAAAAGCGGGTAAGATCGACGGTTATTGTGTGGGGGAACCCTGGAACTCCTACGCCGTTCACGAAAAATTAGGCTTCGTTATCGCCACCGATCTCGATATTTGGCCCGGACACCAGGAAAAAGTCCTCGGGGTTAAGGAAACTTGGGCAGCGAAACATCCCGAAACCCATATCGCCATGGTGAAAGCTTTAATTAAAGCCTGCGAATACTGCGATGATCAGCGTAATCGAGAAGATATCGTTAATATTCTCAGTCAGCCCCAGTATGTGGGTGTGGATAGGGCAATTATCCGCCCCGGTTTTCTCGATGGTTACGATCGCGGTTTAGGAACTGCCCCCGAACCCCTATTCCGATTTAATCAGTTTTACGTCGATCAAGCTAACTGTCCGGGCCGGAGTGAGGCCCTATGGACCCTAACTCAGCTGGCCCGTTGGGGTTACGCGCCTTTCCCCCGCAACTGGGTAGAAGTGATTGAACGCGTCCGTCGTCCCGATCTGTTTGGCGAAGCTTGCCGGTCCCTGGGCCTTCCCGATTTGGAACCCGATCGCCACAGTTTCGCCCTCTTTGATCGTCTTATTTTCAATCCTGACGATCCAATCGGCTATCTGGAACGTTTCTCGATCCGTCGCGATTATCGCGTCTCGGAAGTTCTCCTCGATGATCCTGTCGCTAATTAATGGTTGTGGTGGGCAAAGCCCACCTTAGAATAAATCTAGGACGAATATGCAAACTTTTACCGATAAGACCGTGAATTCCAGCACCACCACCCAGCCTTTTTTATTAGTTAGTAATGTTGCCAAAGAATACCCCTCCCCCGAAGGGGTTTACACCGTTTTAGACGGTGTGGAGCTGCAAGTCAATGAGGGGGAATTTGTCTGCATTATCGGTCACTCCGGCTGCGGTAAATCGACCCTTTTAAATATGGTGGCGGGGTTTTCTTCTCCTAGTCGTGGGCAAGTGCTGCTACAGGATAAAGAGGTTAAGGAACCAGGACCAGACCGGATGATGGTATTCCAAAATTATTCGCTTTTGCCCTGGAAAACTGCCTTTGAGAACGTTTATATCGGGGTTAATTCCGTTTATCCCGAAAAATCTCAGGCTGAGAAGGTGAAGATCGTCGAAGAAAATCTATCCTTAGTGGGATTGACAGAAGCAGCCCAGAAAAAACCCCCCCAATTATCGGGAGGGATGAAACAACGGGTTGCGATCGCGCGCGCCCTGGCCATTCGTCCCCAAGTCCTCATCCTCGATGAACCTTTTGGGGCTTTAGATGCGATCACCAAAGAGGAATTACAGGAAGAATTGCTGAAAATCTGGCAAGAACACCAGTTAACGGTGTTGATGATTACCCACGATATCGATGAGGCTTTGTTCTTGTGCGATCGCTTGGTGATGATGACCAACGGCCCGAGCGCTAAAATCGGTGAGGTGTTAAAGATGCCTTTTGCTCGTCCCCGGGTTCGTTCCCAAATTACGGAGGATCCCCGTTACTACGAACTCCGCAATGAAGCCCTCGATTTCCTCTACAATCGTTTTGCCCATTCAGAGGATCCCAACGAGGATGCCCCCGAACAACCCCGCACAGAAAATCTCGTGGGTAAAATTGTTACTGCTATTGGTGGCATAGCTTTACTCGCTTTTGTCGGTTTTAGTCTGATACAAATGTTCACCAGCAAGACTCCCAATACTGCTAATCCGGCCACCATAGAGGACCCCAGATAAGTAACAGTTATCAGTTATCAGTTATCAGTTATCAGATTTGAGTTTTAAGTGACAGTATTAAATAGAAGTTTCCTACTGTCTTTTCACTGATTAGTGCTTACTGTTTACTGATTACTGACCAAGAATAAACCAGAAAGAGACAAAGAACAAAAAGCTGAAACCCGATCAGTTTAACTTATATAGTAGTGATCGATCTTTGTGTCCTTTGTGTCTCTGTGGTTCGTTCCACTCACTTGCCCGCAAGACTGTATCTTAGAATAGATTTTAATATCTGGAGAGTTAGTCAATGATTAAGATGTTCAAAGACCGATTTATCACCGATATCGTTGGGGAGAGGTTGGCTTAATTTTCTCAGAGCAAAGATAACGAATAAAGTCGCCCAGAGAATTAATAGCCCCTTTTCCCAATTTAAGGGCAATATCCCCAAAAGATGACCGAGTAAAAGAGTGGGAACTAGAGGGGTTAAAAACTTGGTCTCTAGACGATTAAAACAAAAAGCTTCTTTGAAATAAATCCCCGTGAGACTAGCAAAAATAAAGCCCACACCGAATAAACTCACCGGGTGGTTATAGACAAATTCTAGGGGAGAAAGTTGATAATAAAGGCTGAAAATTAGGGAAGTAATCGCCCCAATTAGCCAAAAAACTTGCAGGAGACGATGAAGGGGAATTAAATATATATGGATAGTCAATAAACTGATGCCTAACCCCAGACAAAAACCCATGTATAAAAGGTTAGTCAGGGGCAGTAATTGCGGTCGGGTGAGAACTATAATTGTAGCGACAGCGAAACTAAAAGCCGCTAAATTTAACCCCAAACGGTAGAGACGCACACCTAGGCGATCGCCATCCGTAATCGTAAACTCTCCAAATTGACCTTGATAAACTCGATCGACAGCAGGGGAAGTCATAAGCTCTAAAGAAAAAGGGAAGCTTAGAAAAGATCGACTACAAATCATCTTAAGCTTAAATTATGCCCGTAGCCCCACTTCTTCCCCCTCTCGGCTGACTAATTGCGATTTTAGTAGTCAATCAAGCTAAAAATTATGATTAATTGGGATAATAAAGACTATATATGTTATTTTACTACATTTTTCTTTTTCTAACTTCTGATTCCTTGTCATTTCAGTAATTATTTTTGGTGCCAGAGACTTTATGAACTCAACTAGCGAAATTTTGATCGTGGGCGGTGGTATCATCGGATTAGCGATCGCCGTCGATTTGCAATTGCGCGGGGCAAAAGTTACCCTCCTAGTTCGAGATATAGCTCAGGCCGCTAGTCGTGCGGCTGCGGGAATGTTGGCTCCCCACGCGGAGGGGATTCCCCCGGGTCCATTTCTCGATCTTTGCCTGCAATCGCGCTGGCTATATCCAGAGTGGACCCGCAAAATCGAGGATTTAACGGGAATAAACAGCGGTTACTATCCCTGCGGTATTCTTGCTCCCGTTTACGAGCTAGATCAGCCCGTTACTACCGAGGAAGTTAATAAAATTTGGTTAGACAGCAATGCAGTTCACCTCTACCAACCCGGACTAGGTAAAGATGTGATCGGTGGTTGGTGGTATCCCGACGATGGACAAGTGGATAACCGGCAGCTAGTGACGGCGCTGCAACAAGCGGCCGAAAATTTAGGGGTAGAAATTCGCCAAGGGGTAGAAGTCCACGCCGTACAACAAAAGCAGGGAAAAGTCAAGAGTATTTATACCTCAATTGGGGAATTAGAAGCAAAAATTTACATTTTAGCGACGGGAGCCTGGGCCAGTCAACTTTTACCCCTCCCTATCCATCCCGTCAAAGGTCAAATGGCTGCGGTAAAAATGCCCCCTAACCAGACCTTAGCTAGGGTTTTATTCGGTCCACAAACCTATCTGGTTCCCCGTCGCAATGGTCGTTTAATTATCGGGGCCACTTCCGAAAAAGTGGCCTGGCAAACGGGTAATACACCCCAAGGACTGCAAACCCTTTTTGAGCGGGCCACCCGTCTCTATCCCCCTTTAGCTGACTGGGAAATCGAGGAAATGTGGTGGGGATTCCGTCCAGGTACAGCGGATGAATTGCCCATTTTAGGCCGCAGTAGCTGTGATAACCTCATTTTAGCCACCGGTCACTATCGTAATGGCATTTTACTCGCTCCTGTCACTGCTTCCTTGATTGCTGACCTGGTGATTAATGACAAAGTTAATCCCATTTTGACCCATTTTCGCTGCGATCGCTTTAATCAACCATCACCCGTTACTATTCCACCTATGTCCTTAACTATTATTGAGAATAAACCCCAAGCACTTTTATCACCCCAGAATGATCGCCTCACCATTGCTGGGAAAACCTTTCACTCCCGCTTGATGACTGGGACTGGCAAATATGCCAATCTGACGACTATGCAGGAAAGTATTAGTGCCAGTGAATGTCAGATTGTCACCGTTGCCGTTAGACGAGTACAAACGAACGCTCCGGGTCATGAGGGATTAGCAGAAGCGATCGATTGGTCAAAAATCTGGATGTTACCCAACACTGCCGGTTGTCAAACGGCCGAAGAAGCGATTCGGGTGGCCCGTTTAGGGCGAGAAATGGCCAAATTATTGGGACAGGAAGACAATAACTTTATTAAACTCGAAGTTATTCCCGATCCTAAATATTTATTACCCGATCCGATCGGAACTTTGCAAGCGGCGGAACAATTAGTTAAAGAAGGTTTTGCCGTACTGCCCTATATTAACGCCGATCCTCTCTTGGCCAAACGTTTAGAGGAAGCTGGCTGCGCCACGGTTATGCCGCTAGGATCGCCGATTGGGTCGGGACAGGGCCTGAAAAATGAGGCAAATATCGCGATTATCATCGAATCGGCCCAAATTCCCGTGGTGGTAGATGCCGGGATCGGTACACCCTCAGAAGCAGCCCGGGCCATGGAAATGGGGGCCGATGCTTTATTAATTAACAGTGCGATCGCTATGGCTGCCAATCCGTCCTTGATGGCGCAGGCCATGGGAATGGCGACAAAAGCGGGACGTTTAGCCCATTTAGCGGGAAGAATGCCGATTAAGTCCTCTGCTAGTCCTAGTTCCCCCCTGACGGGAACGATCGCCTAAGCCAGTGATCTTAAGCCCGGAATTGGCTGTTTTCAGCTATTAGAGCCAGCAAAAATCCCTATGACTACAGACAATCAAACTGAGTATGTTGCCGCTTTAACTGATTTACACCGTGGACTTGACCGTAAAGGGCCAGGTGACTCTGACTTCTCCCTAAAAATTTTGAGCAATCTCTCTATTTTGCCCCTCAAGCCGCGAATTGCCGATCTAGGATGTGGAAGTGGTGCTAGTGCTTTACTGCTGGCACAATACTACCAAAGCCCTGTCATGGCAGTGGATTCCTCGTCGGTTTTTATCGACGAACTCAAAACCCGAGCAAAACAGCTTGGTCTTGAGCATTTAATCATTCCAATTCATGGTGACATGGCTAAACTTGATTGGTCAGTGGGTTCAGTTGATCTGCTTTGGTCTGAGGGGGCTGCTTATAATCTTGGGTTTGAGCAGGCCCTTAAAATCTGGCGACCTCTTCTTTCTAACAACGCTATTGCCGTCATCTCGGAGATGAGTTGGTTTACTGATGATCTGCCAGAGCCTGCTGTGGCCTATTGGCAAAACGTCTATCCTATGATGGGTAATGAGTTTGAGAATATCGTTCGGGCTAATAGGTCTGGTTTTAAGGTACTTTCTACCCATCGGCTGCCAAGTCAAGTTTGGTGGCTAAATTATTATGAACCTCTCCGTGAACGAATCGGGCAGCTGGAAATCAGCCCAAGTAGCCAATCGGTTATTCGTGAAACCGAAGAAGAGATGAAACTTTTTGAGAAATTCAGCAACTTCTATGGTTATACCTTCTATGTTCTGCAAGCGGTCTAGAAAAAAAGCCGTCCAATTTATGATCAGCTTTGTTTGGCAGTAATTCCTCTCGTTGTAATAATCTGCGTCCGCAGGTGCAAGAGCGACAGGAAACTCCCACCCTGCATCAATTGCGGGAACAACAGATTAGAATCATCGAAACCCGTTAAAATAGGGGAGATTTGACCATCTCCCCCCACACCACAGATCAATAAATCCCACAATTAACGCACTTCAAACAAACGATTATCCGGTAAATTACTAATCGATCGCTGGAGACTATTCAAGGATTTATTGTAATCGACGATCGCCTGTAGATAACGGCTTCTGGCATCGGTTAAATCCCGTTGGGAGTTGATAACGTCCGTTTGGGTTCCCACACCCGCCTGAAAGCGTAAACGGGCTAATCGCAGACTTTCCGTGGCGGATTCAATGCTTTTTTGCGAAGTTTTGATGTTTTCTTGGTTAGAAATCAAACTATAGTAGGATTCCTCCACCTGAAGGCGGATTTCATTGCGACGGAGGGAGAATTCCGTATCGGCGCGATCGATATTTCTTTCCGCTTGACGGGCCTGGGCAAAAGCGCGACCACCATCAAAAAAAGTCCAGCGAATCCGGCCACCAACGCTAAAACCATCGCCAAAACCAGCAGCATCACTGAGATCGTTGAGGACATTATACGAGCCCAAAAGGTCCACTTGGGGAATCACCGCCGAAATGGCGATCGAGCGATCCTGTTGGCTAATTTCCCGTTGTAAGAGTTGTTGTTCTAATTCCGCACGATTTTTATAGGCCAAAACGATACTATCATCAAGACTTAAGCCCCAAGTTCCCGCCTCGCGAATCTCATCGGCAGCGGTTAACTCGATCTGCTGACCGACACTCAATATCTGTGCCAGTCGTCGTCTAGCGATGCGTTGGGTAGAAATCGCCCGGGTTAAGTCTTGGTTAGCGTTGGCCAGGTCAACTTCCGCCTGTAGGACAGCAAATCGGGTTCCTAGTCCTGCTTGCTCCAATAATTGTGCATCGCGTAAACTTTGACTAGCATCTTCGATCGCAGCTTGGGAGATCGCTACCTGAGCATCACCCCTCTGTAATTCATAATAGGCATCGGTGGCATCAAAACGAGTTTGTTCCGAGACTGTTTCCACCTCTAATTCCTGCTGCCGGATGACTTTTTCGGCCCTTTTGATCTGGGCTGCCCGTTCACCCCCTGTATAAACCCCATAGACGATGCTAACACTACCCTGAAAGTTGGTACTATCTTCGGGTGTAGTGGCTGGGATTCCCTGTTGACGAGCCAAATTATTCTGTCTTTGGGCAACTGCCGATTGATCTTGAGTGAGACTGGTTTCCGCTTGGGCCGTGGGTAATAAAGCAGCCTGTTGTTCCTTTAATTGGGCGCGAGCGATTTCTAAATCGACCCGGGCTGTCTGTAAGGTCTGATTATTTTTTAAAGCTAATTCGATCGCTTGATTTAAGGTGATCGGTTGTACTACCCTAATATTCACCTCATCCGGTTTGGTGGGAAAAATTAGGGGATTGCCACTAGGATTAAGATAATTAGGGGCTTTGGGATCCGCTTCCGTGGTTGCCGGTGCCGCCGAGGGGCCAGGTAATTGAGAAACTGGATTGGCAGTAGGTCGGGGTTTCTTCAATAAATCGGCAGCGGACTGAGTTTGTGCCTTAACCGAGGATTCAGCCAAGAAAATCAACCCAAGCACCGCACTCACGGTAATACCATAACGCAAGAGCAACATGAGTATCTCAAAAGTAAACAGTAAACGATAAGAAGTAAACAAGCTCACACCACTATGTTGGCCGATTACTAATTACTAATCAATAATCCTACTCCATCCCGACGCGGATCGCCCGTAGCGGTTAACTCCCCCCGCTCGTTCACTGCCACCCCATGCACACCCCCAAAAAACATATTTTGTTCTTGCCACCAGGATACTTGAGTATTTGCGGGTAAAACCAGATTTTCGAGCAGATTTTCCCGATCTTCTAGGGGTTCAATTCCTAATTGTTGATTTTCCCAATGTATGCGCGAGGCAGCGATCGCAGCGGCTAAAGATTGCCGAAAATCGATTAAATTGCTAATAACCTGGAAAATAGCGGTGCGAATGCGATTGGAACCCCCAGAACCGAGAACAAATCGCGGCTTTCCTTCCTCTAAAATCATCGTCGGGGACATCATTGAGGATAAACGACGATCAACAGGCCAATTGTGAAAACCAAAGGGATTTAAGTCCGCTTCCCCGATCATATTATTGAGCATAATTCCCGTCCCCGGCACGGTATAAGCCGATCCTTCGCCGTTGGAAAAGGTGGCACTGGCGGCGTTACCTTCCCCATCGATAACACTAATATGGGTGGTACTGCCCCATTTATTGGCATATTTGCCTAAAAATTCTGATGAGAGAAACTTGTCTGCGATTCCCTCCTGATGGATAAAATCATCGTAGCCTTGAACCCGCGCTTGATTGGTTAAGGCCATCACTTCCGTTAAAATTTGCAGATGTTTGGCTCCTAGAGGCTCTAAAGCCGATAAATTGACTGTTTCCAGTAATTTTAGGGCAAAAGCCAGGAGAATTCCTCCAGAACTAGGAGGCGGATTGGTCAGTATTTCGTACCCGCGATATTGGGTTTTTAGGGGTTTTCTCTCAAGGACTTGGTAATGATTTAAATCCTCTAGGGTAAGATAACCACCCTCCTGCATATCCTTGGCGATTTGGTGGGCGATTTCTCCCTCATAAAAGTCTTTTACGCCTTTTTTGCTTAATTCCTCTAAGCTATTGGCAAAATCCCTCATCACACAGCGATCGCCAGCTTGGAGGAGTTTTCCTTGGGGAGCATAGACTTTTAAACCCTCTCTATCTTTGAGCAGGATCGAAGATAGTAAACCCAGGCAAAAGCCGTTATATTGGCTCAAAATGTAGCCTTGTCGAGCATATTCGATCGCTGGCTCCGCTACCACGGCAAAGGGCAATTTTCCTAGTTTTTTCTGCACTGTTTCCAATCCCCGTAACGCCCCAGGAGTAGCGATCGCACCTCGGCCAATGTGAAAATCTTGACTAGCACCACCAAAATTGATCGCCACAGGGTAAAAGTCGATATTTGTCAAGGGTTTTTTAGATTTGGGAGTTTGACAAAAAAAATCAAAAAGGGTATTGACTTTTTCTTTGGTATGTGCTAGTAAAAAACCGCCGCCCCCCGCCGAAGCGAGGGTGAATTCGACCACGAAAGCCGCTAAAATCGAGCCAACTATCGCATCGAAGGCATTTCCGCCCATTTCTAAGATTAATTGTCCAGCTTCGGCAGTTTTTGGATGTCCTGCGGCGATAGCGCCCTTGCTTTTGCGAGTCACTTTGATCGGGGTGTGGGGTGTAGGGTGTGGGGTGTAGGGAGATGGGGAAGTGGGGTGTGGGAAGTGGGGAGAAGGGAGAAGGGAGAATAAATAAAAATAATCTCCTGCCTTCTGCCCCCTGCCCCCTGCCTCCTGAATAGAGCTATTTTTTTAATTGCTTAACCGCTTGATAGATTTCGGGTAAACGCTTGTAAGCGGCTGCTACCTTGAGGAATAGTTTATGCGGCATGGCGGGAGAACCAGAAACCACTTCTCCTGCCCCGATATCGTTGTGAATGCCAGTTTGGGCGGTTGCGATCGCACCGTCTCCGATCGCTGCTTGATTGGCAATGCCCACCTGTCCCGCTAAAATAACGCGATTGCCCAATTTTACGCCTCCTGCCATGCCCACCTGTCCTGCTAGGGCGCAAGCTTGGCCAATTTGGCAATTATGGGCAATATGGACGAGATTATCGATCTTAGTCTGGCTACCGATGCGGGTTTCTCCCACTGCCGGGCGATCAACGGCGCTATTGCAGCCAATTTCTACCCCATCTTCTAAGACCACGATACCCGATTGTTCCATCTTAAACCAGCCTTCGGGAACTGGCACAAAACCGAAGCCCTCAGCACCGATAACAGCGCCACTGTGGATAACGCAATCATTGCCGATTTGTACCCGTTCATGGATGGTACAGTTAGCGTGGAGAATTGTGCGATCACCAATATGCACCCCGGGGTAAATAACGGCGTTAGGATGAATGCAAACACCATCACCGAGGGTGACATTCGCTTCTACCACAGCATGGGCCCCGATGGCGACTTTATGGCCGATTTTAGCCGATGGATGCACCACGGCGGTGGCGTGAATGTAGGGTTGGGGCTGAAAGGGTTGATAGAATAATTTGATGGCGTGGGCGAATAAAAGTCGGGGATTGGCACTGGCTAACCAAGCGATGCCGCGTTCGTCGGCCTGTTGTTGTAAATTGGTATCCAGGGGCAGAATTAGGGCAGTAGCGTCAGTTTTGGCGACAAAGGCAGCAAATTTTCCCCCTTCGATATAGCTAATGGTATCGACTAGGGCGGTTTCGATGGGAGTTATGGCTTTAATTTGGGGATTTCTGTCGGGATAGGCAGTTAAACTGTGAGCAGAGACTAAAGGGCTTAATTTTTGGGCAATTTCACTAAATTTCATAAATATATATTGCGATCGAGATAGGGCTGATGATAGGATCGTCTAACAGTCTAAAACTATACCGATAATCTTGTCGTTATTATAGTCAAAAAAGTTGCTAGTTTTTTAGGGAATAATCCCTGTTTTCCATTTCAACAAAGCCGATCTCGATCTAGAGCAGTTTTGGGGATAATTTTGCTCTCTCCAAAACCGATTGGTTTTAGTTTTTACTCCTCGATCGAGTTAATAAAATTGACCCGAACAGTATTAAGGCACTCGGAGTTGATGGTTCGGGAACTGTTAAAAAATCTAGGTAAAAAATTCCTGACTCTCCCTAACAAACACCAGTATCTACCGGCTTAAGTAGGTAGGCGTTAAAAATTATCAGATGCCCCCCTTATTAAGGGGGATCCCCCCGCCTATCGGCACCCCCCTTATCAAGGGGGGCAGGGGGGATCGAACCTAAAATCCATTTTTAATTTAATTATAACCAGCTACTTAAAACTGGCTGAATATTTTGCCAGTCGAGAGCCAAAAAACTTCGCTAAAAAGGAGAATTTATCGAAAAATTGTGGTTAAAAATCGGAACCTCGAGCGGTCACGGTAATTAAAGACGCGGCGAATCGCTATTTTTTAGGCTTTGTCGTTGAGATTAAACTGGAAACCCTTCCCAATAACGGGCAATCAGTAGGGATTAATCTAGGGATTGTCAACGAGTGCCACCCTCTCAACATTTGATCTGTCGGTCATCACCGCGCCGAAGTCGCAGTGAGGAGGTCAGATTTACAATACCAGATTTTCAAGTGGGGAATCTGGGTTAAAATAGACCGAGAAAGTTAACAAAAAAATTGTCTCGCTCAAGTGGGCGAAAATCAGCTTATGACCCTTGCGGTGGCGATCGAAAAGTTAAAAAAATCCTACGGTCAGACAGCAGCGGTTAAAGATATCTCCTTTACCGTGGCAGCGGCAGAAATCTTCGGTTTACTCGGTCCCAATGGTGCGGGGAAAACCACCACGATCCGCTGTCTTTGTACCCTTGCTAAACCCGATGGCGGCAAAATCGAGGTGGGGGGTGTCGATGCCCTGAATAACCCCAAATCCGCCCGTAAACGCCTGGGTTACGTTGCCCAAGAAGTCGCCCTCGATAAAATGCTCACCGGCCGGGAACTGTTGCAACTACAAGCGGCTCTCTATCACATTCCCCCTCAAAAGTCAAGAGAGCGCATCAAAGAATTAATAAATCTTTTAGGATTAGAGGAATACGCCGACAAAAAAACGGGGACCTATTCCGGCGGCATCAAAAAACGGCTGGATTTAGCGGCGGGATTACTGCACCAGCCAGAAGTTTTAGTGCTAGATGAACCGACTGTGGGCCTCGATATCGAAAGTCGTTTGATTGTCTGGGATTTTCTGCGACAATTGCGGGCGGCCGGAACCAGTGTATTAATTACCAGCCATTATCTCGAAGAAATCGACGCTTTGGCCGATAACTTGGCAATTATCGACAATGGTATCGTCATCGCTCGCGGTACCCCCTCACAACTGAAGGAGCAACTGGGCGGCGATCGCATTACCTTAAAAGTGCGGGAATTTTCCCCAGAGGAAGAAGCTTTCCAAGCGAAAGAGTTATTATCTCGTCTGCCTTTTGTCGAGGAAGTGATTGTTAATACCGCCCAGGGTAACTCCCTTAATCTCATCGTCACGGCCAATAGCAATCCTTTAAGCAAAATTGAACAAACCCTAGCCGAATCGGGATTACCCGTGTTTAGCATGGCCCAATCCCGTCCTAGTCTCGATGATGTCTATCTAGCGGCCACCGGACGCACCCTGATGGATGCGGAAATTGCCGCCGCCAGCAGTCGCGACCTGAAGGCGGAGAAAAAACAAGCGATGAAGGAATCCTAGTCCGGCGAGAAAAGCTGTAATATTGCCCAATTGCCCGGTTAAATCGTCTATAATTGGAGCGATCGACTATCTATCAATCAATATGAAAGATAAACGGGTATTGCTGACCGGCGGTACGGGAGGACTGGGTTTAGGAGTCACTCCGGCGGTTTTACACCATGGCGGTCATCTGACCATGACCTATCGGGAGGAAAGGGAGGTAGGTCGTCTGAAATCTCGGCTGAGTGCGGCGGAATTTGAGCGTATTCGCTTTGTCAGGGTGGATTTGACCCAAGAAACTGCCGTGGCTAGATTAATTGATGATCTCGGTCGTGTCGATGTTTTAATTCATCTAGTCGGGGGTTTTACCATGGGGGCGACGGAGGAGTTTAGCTATGAAGATTGGCTAAAAATGTTCGATTTAAACCTCCATAGCACTTTTTTACTGTGTAAACACTGTTTACGCTCGATGAAACTTCATAATTATGGTCGTATAGTCACTATCGGTTCTCGTGGCGCCGTACAACCGGGGGCAAATTTGGCCGCCTATTGTGCCTCGAAAGCGGCGGTAGTGGCTTTAACTCAAGCGATCGCAGAAGAAACCAAACAGACTAATATTACTGCTAACGTGGTTTTGCCAAGTGTTATCGATACTCCGGGCAACCGGGAAGCGATGGGGGAGGCAAATGCCAAGGACTGGGTAAGTCCCCAATCTCTAGCCGAGGTGATCTGTTTTCTGGCGGGGGAAGGGGCGAAAGACCTGCGCGGGGCGGCAATTCCCGTCTATGGTTCCCTGTGAGTGGTTTTTTGTCTTCAGGCTGATACACTGATAACGGCGCTCGCTCTTGCTAAAAATTGGGGTTAATTTATGCTTATTCCGATTCTTATCAGTCTTATTATCTTGCTTTTATCCTATCTGTTCGGTTCGATTCCCACGGGTTATTTAATCGGTAAATACAGCAAAGGCATCGATATTCGTGACTATGGTTCCGGTTCCACCGGGGCCACCAATGTGCTGAGAACTCTGGGAAAACCTGCTGGGGCGACGGTGTTATTAATTGATATGTTAAAAGGAATGGCGGCGGTGGCCCTGGTACGAGGACTATATTTTATGGATGTCAATCCTCTCCCAGAAAGTTGGTATTACTGGTTAATTATCGGGGCAGCATTGGGGGCAATCATCGGTCATAGTAAATCGATTTTCTTGAATTTTAGTGGTGGTAAATCCGTCGCCACCAGTTTAGGGGTTTTATTAGTGATGAATTCCCTAGTGGCTTGCGGAACTTTGGCGAGTTTTTTAGTTATTCTGGCACTTTTCCGGATTGTTTCTTTAGGTTCGATTATCGGGGCGCTGGTGGTGAACATTTTAATGGTTGTTTTGGGTCAACCTCTCCCCTATATTTTATTTAGTTTGATCGGGGGAATCTATGTGATTATTCGTCATCAGGGTAATATTAAAAGATTGTTGGCAGGGACGGAACCAAAAATAGGTCAGAAAGTACAGCCATCATCGGAATTAGGTTACAGCGTTTCTTCTACAGATGAAGTGTAACCTAATTTGCTATCATCTCTGGATGACTGGCTAATGTTCCCTGTTGCCCGTTCCCTTTTCCCTAAAACCAGAGACTTCCTAACTCACCCTTAAGATAACTGATACTAAATCCATTGAGTATAAGCTACATATCAGGACAGGCAATAGGCAATAGGCAATAGGGGCAATAAATAATCAGTCTTTAATAACCTGAAAACTGATTATTCACTCCTAATTATTATTTTCCTAAGCCGAGTTTTCTGGTTACTTTTTGCCAAAAAGTTGGGGTCGGTGGTTGATAGGGTTTGGGACTACCGGTAAATATAGGACGTTGACTAGGTTCGTAGAGATAACGATAGTGTAAGAAAATATCTCGATAGGGAAAATCGAGGTTTTCACCGCTACAAAGTCGAGTGAACAGAGAGGAAGATAAACCAATGTAGTGAAGGTATGTCAAACGTTTGCCCTTATCGTAAAGAATATTATCTAAAGCCTGAAAATGGGGAGAGGTGACACAGCAGCCGGTGCGTTCTTCTTTAGGCAATTGAAGAGCTAGATTATATATAGAAAAATTTGAGCGCATCATCATATAATTGACGATAGTTTGATCGGGAGCCATCGGATAGAGAATTTCCGCTTCTCCTGCTCGCAATTGTTCTACTAGCCAATCTCGCTGATTTCCATCGAATAAACCAATTTTAGAAGCATAGAAACCCGCACAAAAAATCTCCTTTTCGATACGATCACGGGAAAAAACCTCGAATAATTTTGGTTGAGAAACTTCGTAGACATGAGTGGGATCTTTGTGCTGAAAGTCATAAACAACACAATCGTGCCTATCTAGGATAGCGAAGATTTTATCAACGGCATCGAGTAGCAAGGTGTCCCCATCCATGTAGATAAAACGCTCGAAGGGACTATCAAAAGCAATAAAACGGTGGTGCATTCCCATACGATAATATCGGTCAGTGCAACCCGATTTCAACCAACGTTCGCGGGCTTGCGGGTGGCTATCCCAAATCGACTTGGCGAAATTTTCCCAGCGTTCGATAATTTCCTGATTATCAAATAACTCTACATTAGGACGTTGAGCAATTTCCGCCTTGATACGTTCGGTGTTGTCATCGTAGGGATAGACACAAACAGGAAGATCTTTTCCTCCATTGACCTCGATGCTGTTGAGTAGGGCGACTAATTGATCGTAAACGCGATCATTGGCTAAGGTACAGATACCGTCCATAAGTAATGCCAAGGAAAAAAATCAAAACCTATTATCTTTGCCGTTAGTTTAACTTATTTTTGTCGTTAACGGAGGCAGGGGGCAACAGTAAAGGGATTGGAGGAGATTCGGCTAATCCAAGAATAAGCAGTTTAAATACGTCTTAGCTTACCCGATCGGCTATACCCAAAACCGATCGATTTAGCGTTTGCGTTTGAGTAATTTAGAAATGCGTCGATTGTACCGCAACCAACGCCAGATTTTAATAACTAATTCCTCCACCCATAAAATAATCGCATCTAATCCCTCTAAAATCCGTTCTAAGGGGTGTTTAACGTAGCCGACGGGGGTTGATTCGGTTTCTAACCATTCTTCGTTAATTGGTTGAATTATTTCCTTGGCATAGCGGGGATCTAATTGGGTTGCGGGGGGGGATTCTCCAGGAGTAATTTCAGCGGCGGCCGGGGGGATTTTTTGTAAAGATTTATTTTGTTTTTCTTGACTAAAAGCTTTTTTTGTGATGAAAGGCTCGGCTGGTGTGCCTGGGGACTGGGGAAGGGGATAAGCGGGGTTAAGGCGCGGTTTTTCGGAGTCTTGGGGAGAAATAGCCAAGATATCGGCGGATTCTAGCCATGGTTGCTCGCTGACGGCGGAAAATGTCAGGGATTGGCCAGAGGCAAAGAAGTGATCGATCGCCGCTTGGATGAGTTTGCCGATCGTGAAGGGATCCGCTTGGGTTTGTTTTTCTAGCCAATCCTGGAGACGTTGCTTGAAGGTGATCAGCAGAGAATTAGGAAGACTTAGGGGATATTTTGCCGATAAAGCGGGTGAATCAGCACTATATTCTAAATTATTCTTCTCTTTTGCCCAGAAATGCTCGATCGCCGCATAAATTAACCAATAAAGGCGCCAGAGATAGGAGGAATTTTTCTCGAGAGTCGGGGACTGGTTAACGAGATCGGAAGGGGGGTTAGAGGTGTGACTAAAACTGCTGGGGATTGCGGGGGAGATAGCGAGAAATTTAGTCTCGAAAATCGCTAATTTTTCGTCAATGACTTCTAAAATCGCTTGAGAATTTAAATTAGGCAGTGGTAAAGAGGGTGGTGTCGAGGTTTTGACGAGATGGGATTCCTGGAAGAGATTTATGGCGATCGCTATTTGCCCCTGTTGTTCCCAGCGTAGTAGGTTCCAAAACCAACGTATCGGAGGCAAGACAGGATTTTTGTCGGTAAAATTCGGTAATAAAGGCGGATACTGAGGATTTAATCGCTTAATTCTCCGTTTTTCGAGGGCGTAGTTAGCCAGTGCCGTCCTAATTTGTTTTTCTATTTGTCTTTGGGTTTGATTATCGGTGATTTTAACGGTCTGGTGATCGTTAGTGACGAAAACTAAAGCTTGATCCTCTAGATCGGCTGCTATGCCAATAAATGCCGTTTCTTGGTCGGATAAGCTCTGGAGAAATTCTTCGATCGCATCCGTCCCCTCTTTGCCGGGGGGTGATAATTGTTTCTGGAGACTGTTCCCCAATTGATTAGCCGTCACCCGCAGCGATTGTATCAGTAAATAGACGGGATAGATGGCTATTTGCAGGGCAAGAGCGATCGCATTTTGACCGCGACGGGAAACGCGGCCGAGGTTATCTTTCAGACGGATCAAGCGACGGTTGATCAGGTTGAACAGTCGGCTTTTATAGGGATCGGCAGCCATGGATTTTCGGCGATAACATCTTCATTTAGACTATCCTATTGTGCAAGGGCGGGATAAAAAAATTTTTTGCCAAAACCCTTGACTCCCAGAAAGATTATTGTTATATTTAAAAAGGTCTGAAATCCACGCCCCCATCGTCTAGTGGCCTAGGACACCTCCCTTTCACGGAGGCGACAGGGATTCGAATTCCCTTGGGGGTATAAAAAAAGTCAGAGGTGTTAAGCTTCTGACTTTTCGGTTTTTTTCTCCCGTTGATGGCTTTTCGGTAGGGTGACGGTGAAAACTGTTCCTCGATCGATCTGACTTTCGACGCTAATTTGTCCATGATGACTGAGGGTAATCGCTAAAGCGATCGCTAATCCTAATCCTGTTCCCCCGGAAGTGGCGGAATTTTGCCGTGCGGGATCGAGACGATAAAAGCGATCGAAAATATGGGACAAAGCAGCCTCGGGAATCCCGATTCCGTTATCTTTGACGCGTACCAGTAACACCGATTGTCGATCGCGTTTACTTTTTTCCAATTCCACTGCCACATTTTTAGGCTCAGATTCGGGCAAAAAAGCGTGTTTTAGGGCATTAGAAATTAAATTTGTGAATAAACGGGCTAATTGATACCAATCTCCCTGCATAGTAAACATTTCATCGCTGTAGGAAAAATCCTCTTGGTCCGGTTCCACAATCGACAAAGAGAGGCAAATTCCCTGCTTATCGGCGATTAAACGCTGTTCTTCCACCACTTCCATCAATAAAGCATCCAAAGGTACAGCTTGCTCGATCGGTTGGACGATGCCACTATCAGAACGGGCTAAAAAAAGCAGATCATTGACTAAATTGCCCAATCTTTCCGTTAAACGATCGATCACCCGCAAGCGTTGATCGCCAGTTTGGGGATAAGCGATCGCCATTTGCACGTTAGTTTGGATAGTGGCGATCGGATTGCGTAATTCATGGGAAGCATCGGCGGTAAATTGTTTTAAACTCTGATAGGACTCTTTTACTGGTTGAATGGCTAAACCGGACAAAAACCAACCAATCCCAGCGACACTGGCAATCATCAGGCAAATTCCGACGATTAAATCCCATAATAGCTGTCTAATCGGTTTTGTCACCTCAAACCAAGGATGACTTACCCGCAGATATCCCAAAACATAATGACCGATTTCCACCCTTTCGGTTACTTGTCGCAGCAGACGATTATCGGATAAGCGAATAGTTTCCCCTTGACGGTGGGGATGGAGGGGAATATCTAAGGATTCAGCCAAAGTTGACCAAACTAGATTACCTTGGGGATCAAACCATTCCAAATCTATATGATCGTCCTCGACGGATTTACCCTGACTGGGAAAACTTGCGAGGGGATCGACGCGATAACGTCCTTGATCCGGGGGAATCGATTCGATCACGAGGGAACGATTTACCACCTCAATGATGTGTTTGAGGGTATCATCAATGCGATCCACTAGGGTATGGCGCACATAAAAATACATTCCCGTAGCGAGAAAAAGCAGTAGTATGGCAGTGACGGCAGTGTACCATAAGGCTAAACGGCGGCGAGTGGCTTGGAACACCGATAATCTATGGATTGGCTAGAGATTTTTAGAGCAATGTATCTTATTTTACAGCTTATTTGAGCGATTTAATAGTGGAGAATAAATTATTTTTAGCTATAGGGAAAAACTGACGGTTGCCAAGAATAGCTAGACTTGGACGCTTATAGTCCTTAAAAATTGCCGCTAACAAAAGTATTTTTAGATACATTCTTCTCAATAATTGTTTGAGTAGAACTACAAAAGCAGTCAAAGTGAATTATATTTAACCCTATGGTGACAGGGCTGACAGGAACGGCTTTGAATTAATAACAACTATAAATGATGAATTTCAATTACTGGTTAATGAAATCGGAACCCGATGTCTATAGTATCGAGGATTTAAAAAAAGATGGTCAAACTATTTGGGAGGGAGTGCGAAATTATCAGGCCCGCAATTTTCTCCGTCAGATGAAACGGGGAGATTTGGCCTTTTTTTATCATTCTAATACGACCCCGCCGGGGATTGTCGGCTTGATGCGAGTGGTGCAAACTGATATGATCGATCCCACACAATTCGATCCCGATAGTCCCTACTATGATTCTAAATCCTCCCCAGATTCCCCGCGCTGGTGGACGGTTAAAGTTGAATTCGAGCGCCTTTTTCCCCAACTGCTGCCCCTGGGAATTTTAAAACAAAATTTTACCGCCGATGAATTATTATTAGTAAGGACAGGAAATCGTCTGTCAGTGATGCCTGTCAATCAAGCAATTGCGGTAAAAATTCTCGCTTTAGTCGCTCATCAAGGAGTATAAACTGTGAACCAGAAAGATGCTATTAATTTACTTTCCCTGATCGGGGGATTATTGGTCACTATTGTCATTTTAGCGGCCTTTAATGCCTATGTGATTATCACCCCCGGACAAGCCGGGGTTTTAAGTGTGTTAGGAAAGGCTAAGGACGGGGTTTTATTGGAGGGATTTCACTTTAAACCTCCCTTTGTTTCTAGTGTCGATATCTACGATGTTACGGTGCAAAAATTTGAAGTTCCCGCCCAAAGTTCCACTAAAGATTTACAGGATTTATCCGCTAGTTTTGCGATTAATTTTCGTCTCGATCCGACGCAAGTAGTGGCCATTAGAAGAACCCAAGGCACCCTCCAAAATATTGTCGCTAAAATTATCGCCCCTCAAACCCAAGAATCCTTTAAAATTGCCGCCGCTAAAAGAACCGTAGAGGAGGCAATTACTCGACGCAGTGAGTTAAAAGAAGACTTTGATAATGCCCTATCGACTCGGTTAGAAAAGTATGGTATTCTAGTCTTAGATACCAGTGTGGTAGATTTGAATTTTTCTCCAGAATTTGCTCGGGCTGTCGAAGATAAACAAATCGCAGAACAACGCGCCCAAAGAGCCGTTTATATCACCCAAGAAGCGGAACAACAGGCCCAAGCAGAAGTTAATCGCGCTAAAGGGAAAGCTGAGGCACAAAGACTATTAGCAGAAACTTTAAAAGAACAGGGAGGCGGATTAGTTTTACAGAAAGAAGCGATCGAAGCTTGGCGCGAAGGTGGGGCGCAAATGCCCCGGGTTTTAGTCATGGATGGATCGGGAAAAAATAGCGTACCATTTTTATTTAATTATAGTGATTCTTTTCCAGAAAATACCCCCTAAATTCCTGTCCAAGCTCAGAGGCATTTTCAAAGAAACCTTGCCAACTTCTCAAAATTACCCGGTGATATTATCGACAAATGGCATTTAAAAAAATCTCTAGCTCCTTGACTCTTTGAGGATGAAGAAGTTGAACGGTGAATATTTTTGATCATCCGCTGGCGAGTCTATTTAGCGTTTCTGGACAAACCGGCGCGATGATGAAAAACAGCCTAGAGCAGTTGCTCTTGTCGGGGGGTCAATGCTATGATTAGGGATGGTTTTGCGGGTATAGTTCAGTGGTAGAACGTCACCTTCCCAAGGTGAATGTCGCGCGTTCGAGTCGCGTTACCCGCTTCTGACGACAATGGGAATCTTCCCTAACATTCCCCAACTGGGCCTACCAGAGCGGCACCGCACTACAATTGATCCAGCAGCATATCGTACTCTGCATGGGAACCAACCCAGAACCAAATCACCGTATCATCCTCTAATTGACCGACAGCACGATAATCCCTATTGATGCGTGCAGAATAGATGGGCAGCTGTGGATGGACTTTCTTGAATCGCAAGCTGGGATAGCTTGGGTCTTCTTTGAATTGCCGATACGCTTTACGGGTCTGCTCTTGAATCGGTTTTGGAAGATCTGCAAACATCTCCCGAAAACGAGCAGTGGTACAAGACTTCACAACGTTTCTGGGTCTAATTCTTGAGTCTTGCCCAATCGATGTTCTGCCATTGCTTCGGCTGCTAGTTTAGCCAGCAAGTTTGGTGAGCGGGTAAAGGAGTCATTCCATCGCTTTTCTTCTTCGAGTTCTGCCAAAATTAGGGTTGCGATCGCGTCCTGTTGATCGCTTGACAAGGTTTGTAATTGGGCGATCGCCTGCTCAAGTCGTTCAGTCATAGACAACATCTAACGTATAGGGCTTAATATATTCTAGCCTCCACGTTGCTACAGCGATGGCGTACTGCTACCCAGTGCCTTCAGCATCGCACTTAAACTCACAGCTTCAATCAATGTGCATGGTGCGTTCCCAAAAATCGATCGGTGGAGCAGTAGGACCCCCATTAGGGAACGCACCCTAGGGCTGAAAACGGAGATTTTGAAGAGATCGCACTTGAGCAATGGTTTCAAAATCACGGTCGTTGTGAATCAGAAGCAGATCATTTTCTAGTGCCGCTTGAGCAATACAGCAATCAATTGGGCTGCGAACAGTCAATCCTTGACGACGCAGATCATAGTAAATACGTGCAGCTGCTTGCCAGGAAGAAGGTGTGAGTTCAACATAATCCTGCACTTCGAGGTAAGTAGAGAGGATTGTCCACTCTTGCTCGTTTAAGCTCCCTTGAAGCAGTTCCAGCTGAGTAAAGCGGGTGAGTAAAATCTCACGATTTGCAATTAACGTTTCCAGTTGCTGGCGAACTTGACCATCGCGACTGCGGAAGACGCTGATCCACACAGATGTGTCAATCAGCAACATGACCGGTTTCCCGTAGGGCTTTATAATCAAAATCTGGAGCAAATTGAATTTGTCCGGCAAGGTCGAGAAGGTTTTTCTTACGGCGCGATCTCACGAATTCTTGTAGAGCAAGATTCATTAGTTCCTCTTGGGTGGTGAGGTTAGTCAGTTGAAAGGCTTCCTTGAGAAGCGATTCATCAAGGTTGAGGGTAATTTGCATAGGATGGATATTAGATTGAAGTATGGGTGATTATTCTCTTTACATTTTAATCCGATAGATGACTAACCCAACTCTGGGCATATCTTTGTTAGTTGGCCCTCAAACCTTGCTGTAATCTATGGGCATGGTGCGTTCCCCAAAAATCGATCGGTGGAGCAGTAGGACCCCCATTAGGGAACGCACCCTAGGGCTAACATTCCTCAACTCCAACGGGATTGTTAGGCTGCGGTTTATTGCAGCAACCCTAATTTCTTCAACCGAGAACGAATACCTCCTGGCTTTCTTTGAAACTCCCTAGCTAAATCGTTGATCACTATACCTTGTTTGTAACGTTGCCTTAGCCGCTCATCTTCAGCTTTAGTCCAAGGCTCATAAGCACGCGGGTGCGTTTTCTGAATGTCCTTAATGCTGTAAGACTTTTTAGGCAAAGCTTCTTCTGATGACTTATCGTAAGCTCTAGCACCTTCTTGCTTGGAAGTTTCAGGTCGAACCACCTCAAAGCGTACTCGCCCCGCATTGATTGCTTTCGCAATAGCCTGTTGCAACTGGGATAGATTTGCTTGCCCTGTTTTAACATCTAAAATTACAACTTCTAGATTGTTCTCGTTACCACCGTTATCTTTGATATCTGTATAACCATTAAAAACAACGTAATCGATCGGATCGCCTATAAATCTAGCATCTGACGGCAAATACTTAAAATTTGGAAGAACTGGTGCTAACTGCTCTGCTATTTTCCCCTTTATAACAGCGCGACTTCCATCTAAGCTTCTATTCCTGGCATCCTTAAGGGCTTGCTGATGCTGTTCTTTTAAAACTTGAATTTGAGTTTCATATTCTCTAACGGTTTTTCTCAGGTTTATTTTCTGCAAAACGTAATACGTGACCGCACTACCAATAATTATGCCCAGCAGTAATGAAACTACAATTTCCATTATTCAAGCCCAACAGCTTTTCTTCGATTTTATCAATTAAGGAATACCCCTCAGATAGCACCAAATAAGGTCTCAATCGAGAATTTGAGCGGTCTAACGACATATTATAGGTCAACTTTCTATATAACACTCTCCAGAGTAACGATATGGGTTAACTTTCCCTATATCACCCCCAAAAGCCTGTTAGCCAGATTAGTTTACTGCAAACAATCTCCTTTAAGGAGACTTATCAGAGAAGCCTTCTGGTATTCTAGCAAAGATTCTTAGATATGACTGCACTTTGTCACAAAATTTTACTATTATTTTGACAATCTTAATGGTTGGAGAGGAAACATTGATCGCCAAGTCTGGTCAATTTTTGTCCAACGCATTTCAGGAAATGACCTGAATAAGTAGCTAGAGATAATTAATTACACATATTTAACTACCTCTTGCCTCTTGCCTCTTGCCTATTCTAACCAAGAAATTAACTTTGCACCACTACTTATTACTTAATTACTGTTTATTTTGTAATTTTATCACTAATTCTTGGAAAGGTTGCCAATCATCTTTATAGGTAATGGCTTCCCAGACCGATTCGATTAGCGGTCTAAGTAAAGCGGTTTTAGGATTATAATGCGTTAAGGTATCGCCAATTTGAGCTAAGGAATCTGAGGGTAATTGATTTAAGACCAAACTATATAACTCTCGCCAACGTTGCCAATCAGCTTTTGGTAAATCTATATTTTCAAGAATTAGAGAACTATTTTCTCGCCAACCGTAATTAAATTGTTCACTTAATTGATAGAAAAAGTCGTGATAACCCAGGCCAGTTTCTTGGAGAACTTCCACAGTTTTGCTGACCAGTAAAGCGGATTCGGGAGTAAAAATATCCTCAAAACCTAACTTTTTGAGCATCATTTTTTGATAATAAAAATTGTAATGCTGGTCATAGTTAGCCAAAGCCATATCTAACTCTAACAAGGAGACAACCATGGACAGGGGAGATTGCAGTAACTCTAGATTTAAGCGACAGATAAAAGGCTGATTGCCATAACTATAACGGCCACCGTAGTCGAAATAGTCCGCCGTAAATTGGGGGTTATAGGAAGGAATAAAAGCGTAGGGACCATAATCGAAACTTTCCCCAGTAATTGACATATTATCGGTATTGAGAACCCCATGACAAAAACCTGCGGCCATCCATTGGGCTGCTAATTTAGCGGTTCTTTCAATCAAAGCGGCGTAAAATTTTAAATAGCGATCGCTATCTTGGGGATCGATTTCAGGATAATAATAAATAATCACATGATCGAGGAGTCTTTTAATTAAATCGCCACGTTTAATATGAAATAAACGCTCAAAAGTCCCGAAACGAATATGAGAATTACTAACTCGAATCATCACCGAAGATCGTGTCGGGGAAGGTTCATCGCCGCGCCAGAGAGCTTCCCCCGTTTCCACCAAACTCAGACAGCGAGAGGTATTCACCCCTAAACTGCGTAAAGCTTCCGCGGCTAAGACTTCTCTGACTCCACCCTTGAGAGTTAACCTACCGTCCGCATGACGGGAATAGGGGGTCCGTCCCGATCCTTTCGTACCAAAATCGTATAATTTGCCATCAATACTCCTAACTTGACCGTAGAGAAAACCGCGACCATCTCCCAAAAAAGGATTATACTCGCCAAATTGATAACCGTGGTAACGCAGGGCCAAAAAGGGGGTCAGGGATTGAAATTTACCAAAAGCCTCGATAAAATGCTCATCTAAGGTTAATTGTGGCTGAATTCCCACCAAAGGTAATAAAGCATCATTGCGAAAACGAAGGATATGACTGGGAAAATCCGCGGCCGCAACTTGATCGTAGTATTGGTCCCCCAAGTCCTGCATGGCGCTTTCGTAAGGGAGACTGAGAAAGGGATTGGTGAGATGGTCTGTCATAGTGGTGGTGTTGATCGAGCGTTGAGGCGATAAAGTGATAAAGATAGCCAAAAAATTTTCCTACTGAGACTATCAAACAGCGATGCCCGATTCTATTATGTATCAAGGGGACTATTTTCTTGTCCTCGAGGCCGATCAACCCGAACAATTCCAGACTCCCGACCAGTTGCGGGATAAGTTAAAAGATTTAATCACCGCAAAACCGGAGATTTGTCCCCGACAATTGGCGAAATTCTCTAGTTTTGAGGAAAAAGCTCTCTATCTGCGCGATAATTACTGCGAGTTGGACCTGAGTGAGGAGGGTTATTTACAATGGTATCTAGTGCGTTTGGAAAAATAAGTAAACCCGCTTTTTAACTTTTTACTTTCTAACTTGATCATTATGGGAGAAATAGAAGATTTACTGGCACAAATGAAGGCAGAATACCAGAAACGGGATCAGGAAAAACCGATGCCGTCCCCTTCTTCTCGCCAAGAAAAAGATCGTTCCCCGGCCGAATTTAAGGTTAATTATACCAGCGATTCTGCTACCGATGCGCTTTTAAAAGCTTTAGCCTTAGAAAACCAAGAAAGGCAACAACAGGAGGCAGCGGAAAAAGAAAAAGCAGCGGCATTAAAACAGCAGCGCAAGCGACAAGCTTTAACTAGAAAGGCGAAGCAATGGTTAGATAAATTAGATGCCAAATCGGAGGAAGGACGCTGGTTTGAGGAGTTTTCATATAGCTACGATTCTCCTTTAGAAGCGGCGATTACCTATCTAGAAGCTTTGGGAGAAGTGGACATTTCTAAATGATCAGGTCTAATTTAAAGTTGTGGATAAATTGGCCGCGTCAAAAACTTGATTATGCCACCAAATATTATCACCGGCTATAATATTTGTGCCGTAACGAGGGACGATGCCATAAACAGTGCCAGGGTCATAACCCAAAGCTTGACTGATGAGATTGTAGAGACGTTGTAGATCAAAACCCCGGGGGTCACAATGGGGATATTTTCCTTGATTAATCAGAAAACTATCCACGGCAAAATGGCTGACAATTTGCGGTAATTGTCCCGTTTGTAAGGCTGCTAGGAGATAATATTTCGCCGTTTGTTGGTATTGAAAATCGCTGTAACCGGGGAGGGGTTGCAAGCGTCCTTTGGTCAAACAGTGGGATCCCGGCGCTTGTACCAGTTCAATGTTAACGCTGGAGATAACCCGACGATTTCTTTCGGCAAAAACCGGTCGCAAGCGATCGCAATTAGGGTGGGACAGCTGCTGACAAATCGCTTCTGTTGCCCATAATGCGGTGCTTTTTGCCCCATCAAAGTAATTTATGGGATATTGTTTGACTAAACGCTTAAAAACGGCTTCTGAAGGCGTATTTAACCAAATTCTCGCCCTTTTTTCTAACTCAGGGGCCGATCGTGTACTCAAAGGAACACCCTCTAAAGCAAGTGCAAAACCCTTGACGCGGATAGTTTCTGGGGTAAGTTGCCACAGTTGACGCACTAATTGATCCCTGGTGTCTGCGGGCAGCATTTCGGCCGCTTGTTCATAAAAAGTGGCCGTGGGACGGTGACGTTCAAAAAAAGGCCGGGCGATCGAGTCTAAAATATCTCTATCCCTAGAACTCGGTTTGCGGGGGATGTAAACATTCGGACCCAATTTCATCGGACCGCGAGCATATTTTTTCTGCTCTTCGATGTTACCCGCAGTCATACTCCAAGCTGTATCGTGGAGAATAAACAAGGGAGTGCGATCGAGGGTTAATTCGGTTTCTGGCGGGGCAATTTGCAAAAATTCGGCGATTTTCTGCTTTTCTAACTCATCTAGACTCTTACCGGCTAAATTCTCCCCCACAGTGGAGGGATTAAAAATATTTATGGTGGCAGTGGAGAGACTAGAGGTATTCAGTTTTAAAATCATTAGGGACAAGACCAAGCTAATCACCAAAGAAGTCACTCCCCATCGCCATTGTTCCAGGGGAAAGATAGAATATCTAGGGAGAGAAAATTGTCTTGATTTTTGCCGTCTTTGTCGATTCATCGGCCTCTTTTAACTCGCTTTCCACCCATTGTATTGACTTTCTCGAAAAAGGCAATTAACTATAATTACTGAGGAACCATTGAGTATTAAAAGCTCGATCGCAGGATATTTCTAGTAATCTTATCCCTGATTCCGGCAAAACTGCGATTTTTTGCTCAAAATCAGTCCAATCGCTGATTAAATGGTAATCGATACCGTAGGTGCGACAGAGTTGGCAAAAGTCGATATTTTGGGGAGTGGCAAAAAATTCTTCAAAGGGAGGGTCAAATTTGGCGATCGGCAACATCTGGAAAATGCCTCCCCCCTTGTTATTGATTAAAATTATGGTCAAGGAGCCAACAAAATATTTTTTGATTAAAAAACCATTTGTGTCGTGTAATAGGGCTAAATCTCCCGTTAATAGCAGACTAGGGACATTTTTATAAGCTATTCCTATAGCAGTGGAGAGGTTGCCGTCGATGCCATTGGCCCCGCGATTAAAATAGGGACGAATTTGGCGATCGCTAGGCGGGTTAAAAAATTCGGCATAGCGAACAGGCATACTATTAGAGATAAAGATCGGGGTGCGGGGGGGGAGGTATTGGGAGAGCAGCCAGGGGATTTTCCCTTCAATCAGTTTAGTCTCTGCTGCCAAAAGGCGATCGATGGTTAATCTAGCTTGCTGGTCGAATTTTTGCCATAATTGCCGATATTCTTGGTTATTATCGGTTTTATCTGGGAATAGATGCCCTAATTGCTCGATATTTCCCCTGAGATGTCCGGTTTTTCCCTGTAGAGGATCGTAATTATCGGGATGGGGATCGATAATCCAGCGCGGACAGTCGATTTCTTCTAACCAGGTCCGTAATTCTTTGCTGGTGGGTAATTCGCCAATTTGCAGGACAACATCGGGGGTTAATTGGGTTTTAATGGCAGGATTCCGCAATAATAAATCATAGGTAGTAATGAGATGGGGATTTAACCCTGCATAGTTTCGCAGAGGAGATAAAGCTTCCGCTAAGACGGGATATTGTTGTGATCGAGCCAAATTAGCGATCGCCTGACAGTAACTTTCGGGGTTTTGCGGGGAAGCTAATCCCGCGATGATAATTCCTTTGGAGGATAAAGAAGGAATTTCGAGAATTGAGTGGTTAATGGCGATATTTTGCCGAGATATATTGCTAAAAAAAGCTTCTTCGTCAAAATTAGCTTCTAAATTGTTAATTTCTAGATCGGGAGTTGGTGCGAGGGGATCCCGAAATGGTAAGTTCAGATGCACCACTCCGGGGACAGGATCGAGACAGCGCCACCACGCGTGGATGATAGTTTGACGGAGATAGCGTAAACGCTCGATATTGGCACTAGGACAGCTAATTTCCGCTTGCCAGTTGGGATAATTGCCGTAGAGTTTGACTTGATCGATAGTCTGACCGGCGTGAGCATGACGCAATTCTGGGGGGCGATCGGCGGTTAGAATTAATAAGGGGACATGACTTTCTTTTGCTTCAATGACTGCGGGATAAAAATTAGCCGTGGCAGTGCCAGAAGTGCAGACTAAAACCACCGGTTGATATAATTGTTTGGCTAATCCTAGGGCAAAAAAGGCGGCCGAGCGCTCGTCTAAGATGGGAATAGCTTCAATCTGAGGATGTCTTGCCAAGGCTACCGTTAAAGGAGTCGATCGCGATCCGGGAGAAACCACCCCTATCTTCAATCCCAAACGGGCCAATGTTTCGACTAAAATAGAACCCCAAAGTGTATTAAGATTGCGAAAATCGATCGACATTTATTAGTTCAGTGGAAAAGGTTAGGGGACAATCGGTTAAAGAGTCTATTAATAAATTTAACATTGGCCGGAACTGGCCAAGAATAAGTTATTCCTGAGTCAGCGATCTGGGTTAAGTTTACTCTCGATTCCCAGGCCAATTTATCCCTTTTCGGGGTTCCTTCTCAGCAAGTTTTAACCGGAAAACTTATAGGTTAATACCACATTGATATTAGCTGCCAGCAGGGCCAAGAATAAGAGGAAAGTAAAGCGATCAATCCAGAATTTTTTAAAGAGACCAAAGATATCCTTGAGATAGAATACTCCCAGAATTGCTGCCGTACCGATCATAAAATAATAGCGACCGTAGGGAGAAGCTAAAATCCATGCTGTCAAATTGAGATGAATCGACCAAACTCCCAGAAAGATAAAAATAATTGAGGCAGTTAATCCGTCCGTTTCTTGGCGAAAATCATCGAGAAAGATGCCTAGAATAATAAACATAAACGGATAAAAAGGAATCATATACCAAGTAAAAAAGTGACTTTGCGCTCCCGTGGCAACTAAAATTAAGGTGTAGAGGATTACTGGTAAAGCGAGTAATCTAACTTGGGGACTAGCGGGATTCTTTCTGAGAAAGGGTAAGAGGGTTAACCAGCTAAAAATTAACCAACCATCCTCGAAAAATACCGTGGGAGTGGTTAGATATTTGACAAAATTAAAGTCCTCAAAGCGCAGGGATTGTTCTTGAAATATCTTACGAAAAAAATCGTAATCATAGATAGCACCGTAGAGAAAATAGAGAGAGAAAAAGAAAGCACCAATCCCAGTCACATAAATGGCTTCTCGTCCTTGCCTTTCGTAAATCAAGAGAACAATTAATAATACTACTAAATAAATAGCTGTTACCTTGACTAAACAGGCTAAACCAGCTAAACAAGCGGCGATGTAGAGATATTTTTTCCGATGAGTTTGATAGTATTGCCAATACAGTAAGACGACCAATAAGCACAAAACAATCATTAAATTTTCACTAATAGCTAACCGAGAGAGGAAAACTGTATTGGGATTGGTGGCATAAATTAAACTAGCGATTATAGCGATCGATAAATTACTTAACTTGAGAGCGAGTAAATAGACCAAAACTATCGCAGCAATACCTAATAGTAAAGAAGGGACTCTAATAATAGTTAAACTGCAATCAAAAAAAGTTTTTGCTCCTCCTAAAAGAGCAAATAAACCCACCAATAAACCAAATAAAGGAGGATGATCAAACCAGGGAGTAACCAAACGATAACGGAGATTTTTCGCTTCCCAAACCACCGTAGGAAAATTATCCGTGGGACTCAACCATGACCAACTGGTGGGGATACCCGTTTGTAATAAACTCATGCCACTCCAAGCAAAAGCATATTCATCAGAAGTCCAATTATCCGGAGGCAAAGAATCATAATTATAGATTCGCAAAAAAGCACCTAAAAAGGTGATAATTGCTGCAATCAACCAATGTTTATGGACAGTCAAAAAGCTGGGCATCGATTATTAAGGACAAGTGACAGTGACCAAATAATAGTCAGAATTTCATGGTATACTAGATGGGGTGATAATGACAGAAAAATCGGGATGATTAAAGTAAACAGACGTAAATTTTGCCAGTGGATCAGTCTGATCGGTGCAGGAGTCGGCCTGGCAGCGATTCTAGATAGAAAAAATATTGTTTCCCCCTCCACCGCTACAGCAATCATCCCCCCGCACCCCCCCCAAAATTCCTCTTTTCCCCCCCGACAAAGCTTTTCCTTTGAAACCGTTACTCTCGATCCTAGCGGTTTCGTGATCGAGCGCAATTCCCGCAGTGCCGAATACTACAGCGAAACCCTTGCGGGATTAGAGATGATTGCTATCCCTGCTGGCACTTTTATCATGGGGACACCAGACGGAGAAAAAGGAGACTTTACCGGTAGTGATAAACCCCAGCGCTTAGTCAAGGTGAACAGTTTCTACCTGAGTAAATACCCGATAACCCAAAAACAATGGCAAATTGTCGCTAATCTGCCCAAAATTAACCGCGATTTAAACCCCAATCCCTCCCACTTCCAAGGGGATAACTTACCCGTCGATAGCATCTCTTGGTATGATGCGATCGAGTTTTGCGATCGACTTGCCAGGGCCACCGGCAGAAACTATCGGCTCCCAAGCGAGGCACAATGGGAATATGCTTGTCGTGCCGGCACTACCACACCCTTCTACTTTGGTGCCACCCTTACCAGTGAATTCGCTAACTACTATGGCATTAAATTTCCCTACGCAGTGGAAAGAGAGAGCGAATTTCGAGCTAAAACCACCCCTGTAGGCAGTTTTCCCCCAAATGCCTTCGGATTATACGATTTACACGGCGGTTTATACGAATGGTGTGCCGATCCTTGGCATCGCAACTATAAAAATGCTCCCAGCGATGACCAAGTATGGCCGGCCGATCCTAATAGCACCGGCAATCGTTATCGCGTCCTGCGTGGAGGTGGTTGGGGGACAGAATTGAGGGAATGTCGCTCCGCTAGTCGGGGCCAATTTAGTCCCGATAATCGCTATAGTGTATTAGGATTCCGCATCGCCAGTAGTTAGCTCAAATTTGCGGGTAAACTGTGCGTCTCTAAACCTGTTTTAGTCTGTGAGTGTAAGCGAGTGACCAACTCTCCACCCTATCCCTTTTTAACCACCCCCGTCGGCTCTTTGCAAATCCCTTTTTTAGAGCAAATTGAAGGAATTATTAGCAATAATAGTTATATTCTCAGAGATTCACCGCAATTACTCAAATTATCTCTAGTTATTCCCACTTATAACGAGCGAGATAACGTTATTCCCCTAGTCGAGAATCTCAGTCAATTACTCGATCAAAAAATTCCCGATCAGTATGAACTAATTATCGTCGATGATGACAGTCCCGATCGCACTTGGGAATTAGCCAGCAAATTAACCCTGGATTACCCGCAACTGCGGGTGATGCGTCGTCAGGGAGAAAAGGGATTAGCGTCCGCAGTGGTGCGGGGTTGGCAAGGGTCAAGGGGTGAGATACTAGCAGTAATCGATGGAGATTTGCAACATCCCCCCGAAATTCTCTACAATCTCCTCGAAACTATCGAAAAAGGAGCCGATTTAGCTCTTGCTAGTCGTCACGTCGAAGGGGGAGGAGTGAGCGAGTGGAGTCTGCTGCGAAGATTTCTCTCCCGCGGCGCTCAAATTCTTGGTTTAATTCTACTGCCAGAGGTGGTCGGTCGCGTCTCCGATCCGATGAGCGGTTACTTTATGGTCCGCCGTCAAGCGATCGCTGGTCCAATTCTCAATCCCACCGGTTACAAGATTTTACTAGAAGTCATCGGCAAAGGCCGCATCGAAACCATCGGAGAAGTGGGTTATGTCTTCCAAGAGCGGCTAGAGGGGGAAAGTAAGGTAACTTGGAAACAATGGCTAGAATATATCTTCCATCTGCTGCGTTTGCGCTCTCAAAAGCCATTAAGGTTTTTAGATGTAATTGTCAATCTACCTTTAGATAGATTTATTCGCTTCGGTTTAGTGGGATTAACCGGGGTTTTTGTCGATATGGCCTTTCTCTATCTTCTCAGTGATCCCGCCGCTTTGGGTTGGGGATTAACCCGCAGTAAAATCATCGCCGCCGAATTAGCAATTATTAATAATTTTATCTGGAATGATCGCTGGACTTTTGGCGATTTATCCGCTCGTCAACGGGGTTGGAATAAACGCTGGAAAAGATTTTTCAAGTTCAATTTGATCTGTTTAGCCGGTTTAATTTTAAACGTACTGCTGCTCAACCTTCTCTTTAATGGTTTAGGAATCAATCGCTATCTAGCTAACTTTATTGCGATTGCCATCGTCACGGTTTGGAACTTTTGGGTTAATCTTAAACTCAGTTGGCGGGTGACAAAATAGCCAGCTAGAAGCAAAAAATGCGTTTACCCTGTTGTCCATAGCATTTGAGACCCGCTTACTCCACCCTATGATCCTGATTACAGACCAAATTTACCAGTCTATTTTCACCCACGCAGAATCCACCTATCCCGAAGAATGTTGTGGGTTACTCCTAGGAAAAATTACCGAGACAGCAGCCGAAGTTATCAGCATACAAGCAACGGAAAATAACTGGTCAGGCAATAGAAAAAACCGCTTTAGTATTGCGCCAGAAGTGCTTTTACAAGCTCAAAAATCGGCGCGGGAAAACCAGCTAGAAATTATTGGTATCTATCATTCCCATCCCGATCATGCCGCCATTCCCTCGGAAATTGATCGCCAATTAGCCTGGTCAGGATATACTTATTTAATTGTCTCCGTAGTTTCAGGCTGGGCGATCGATTTACAAGCTTGGCAACTGGACGAGCGCGAACAATTTCAAATCCAACCTCAAGAATTAAAATGTTTTTGACATCGCTTGAGAACAAAAAAGAAAGGCTGGGGAAAGTTTTTAAAATCCATAATTCCCAGCACCGTATTATCATCTACTTTCCGAAAAGAGTCATTAATCGGCAAATAATCATAAATCATCGTGGCGCTGACTTTGTCCCGATATTCCATCATTCGCAGTCTAGCCTGACTTGTCTGCGTTTTCAGCAAGGAGTTGGTCAGCATCAGTAAAGGTTTCAGAGAATTATTTTTCAGTATCGGCAGCTTCAAAATCCAGTTCATGGCCGTGGGATTGGGTGCCACCTTAAAAATTTTTCCCTGACCATCTAAAAATAACAGGGGGTGGACATTCTCAGTATCAACAAATTCTTTACCATACCAATTAGATGCTTCTAATAAACCATCCATGGGGTGATTTGTCTGAAGTCCAGAACCTTGCCAAAGACCGAGCATAAAGTCTAAACTCACGGGATCGAGAGCGTCAAACAATTGTAAAGCTCTTTCTGTCGTCGTTTTACCAGCCTTAAGAATCGACTGGCAGCTTTCTAACTCTAATGTTGTCATTGTTTCGCTCTTTTTGTGTCCCGACCATAATATTATAGCTTCTCAGCCAGAGGGTGGGGGATTGCCCCTCGGTTAAAATCACCAAATATCCGACATATCTTCAGTCAATGGGTCATCGTATCGCTTTAGGGTTTCCAGCCATTCACTCATTTCTTCCTTGATGGTTTCTTTAAGTTCTCGCAAATCATCTTTATCTATTAAGCCTTTTTCAAGTAAGAAAGTGTAGAACTTTTTCAGACTACCTGCGTTAGCCTTGATACTTGATTGACTGGCCCACAGTGCCTTTTTGATAAACCAATAACCCAAAAAGTCACTGACCATATCTACCCCGTCTTTAGCTTCTACGGCATCTTCATAGAGTAAATATTCGTTGATATAAAAATCTATATTTGAAACATGATTATTAATGGTTTTTTCCGACAGACCTGATGATTCTAGCCAACTCTCAAAATCCTTTAGTAATTCATGATTGGCTTTTCTTATCTTTTGACAATCGGCTTCGTATTTCTGGGAATCATCCATCAGACATTTCTCTCCGGCGACAAAGTTGAAGCAACAGAGATATGATAGTTGCTTCCTAGCTCTTTTAACTCAAAATCCACAATCATTCGCCTGTTTTCCGAAAAATAACGGTTTTTCCTGGGGATTAGCTCCTCGATTAGCCCTTGAATCTCCGCCTTGAGCTTTTCATCTCCGTTAAGAAGGTCTTTGTTAAAAACTCGGTCTATCACCCCTTGCCGCTCTGATTCGGGGGACAACGCCAGATTCCAAGCGATTGTCCCTAGGGTCAGCAGTCTTTGCATGGACTCCTTCGTTTCACTGGGTTCACGGTAAGGCTCGACAAAATCCTCGAGAACTTCCGACATTTTGACTTCCCCGGAAGGAGAGACGACAATTTCTTTGAAAGGCAAGGACTCTTGTTTTAATTTCTTCTCAAAGCTTTTCAAGGGTTTTTGGTATCCTTGGGACATTTTCTGCAGCCTGAGCAGTTCACTAAATGTCTTCGATTTTTTAGCCATGATTGAGCGGGAAAATATGTGTTATTAATCCTGTTGGGTTACTGAACAACATTGGGATAGGGGAATTGTAACTGCTGTCAGGGAGCGATTGCGCTCTCATTATTAAATCTTAAAGTTCTGGCCTGAGTCGTAAGCTGTTGACTAATATCCGATACTTTTTTGTTAACATGGATTAGCAATACACTTTCAGAGATTCTCTTAAAACAGGGGATATATCCTTCTCAAATCCCCCGCAGGGGAAAAATATGTCTCAAAAGCCGATTTATCTAGATTGCCACGCCACGACACCGATGGAGCCGCAGGTTCTGGCGGCGATGTTACCCTATTTTACCGAACACTTTGGTAATGCCAGTAGTATTAATCATGTCTATGGTTGGACGGCCGAGGCCGCGGTTAAACAGGCACGAGAAACAATCGCCGCTGCTATTAATAGTAGTCCCGAAGAAATTATTTTTACCAGTGGAGCAACGGAGGCCAATAACCTGGCTATCAAAGGGGTTGCCGAAGCTTATTTCGCCAAGGGACGGCATATAGTTACGCTGATGACAGAACATCGGGCCGTTTTAGATCCCTGTCATTATCTGGAAAAATTGGGTTTTGAGGTGACAATTTTACCCGTCGGTGCTGATGGCTTAATTGACTTGGAATTACTAGAAAAATCTTTACGTCCTGACACGATTTTGCTGTCAATTATGGCGGCTAATAACGAGATTGGGGTGATTCAACCTTTAGCGGCAATTGGGGCGATTTGTCGCCAGTATCAGGTACTTTTTCATACGGATGCGGCCCAAGCAATCGGGAAAATTCCCCTAGATGTGGAGGAAATGAATATAGATCTGATGTCCTTAACTGCCCACAAAGTCCACGGACCGAAGGGAATCGGTGCGCTGTACGTCCGGCGCCGGAACCCCAGAGTTCGTCTTGCCGCTCAAATTCAAGGGGGAGGCCAGGAAAAAGGACTGCGATCGGGTACAATATTTACACCACAAATTGTCGGTTTTGCCAAGGCGGTAGAATTGGGCATCAAAGCGATTGAAGAAGATACCAGCTACTTAAATCAGTTAAAAGCCCGTTTATGGGAGATTATCAGTCAATTAGACAGAATTTATCTCAATGGTCATCCTAGCCAAAGATTAGCCGGAAATTTAAATATTAGTATTGAAGGGGTGGACGGTGCGGCGTTATTGTTAGGATTACAGCCAATAGTGGCTCTTTCCTCCGGTTCTGCCTGTTCTTCTAGCCATACCGCCCCCTCTCACGTTTTAACTGCCTTGGGTCGCCCCGAATCTCTCGCTTATGCTTCCCTGCGCTTCGGGTTGAGTCGTTTTAATACTTTAGAAGAAATTGAACTGGTGGGGGAACAGGTGGTTTTAACGGTTAATTCCCTCCGCAAAGCCAAAAATTTTTGACGTTTCGGCACCTATCCACAAGTTAGTTTCGGTCTAGGTTTAAAAAATTCCGGAAAAGGTGTCTATGATTGCTTTTGACTGATTGCCGTGCCAGTTAATAACATTGATGCTTGGTTTTCAGTCCAGTGAATCATCCAACTCGGTTGTAATCCCAAAACAATAATAAATAAAGCCAAAGCAATTTCGGGAAATCTTTCGGGCCAGGTACTGCGAGGAATGCGCGATAATTCAGGGGTTAAACGACCAAAGAAAACCCGATTAATCATCAGGAGAAAATATACTGCGGTTAAACCACTAGCAACCAAACATAAGAGCGTTTGTATCGGAAAAATCGGGAAACTGCCACGAAAGACCAAAAATTCGGCGATAAATCCCACCATTCCGGGGATGCCGGCGCTGGCCATAGCCGCTAAAATCATTAACATTCCCGTGATTGGTAAACCTCTTTCTGGATTTAATAAACCGCGTAGATAATCCACATCCCGGCTGCCGGTTTTTTTATACACTACTCCCACCAACAAAAATAACAAAGCGGAAATTAAACCGTGACTAATCATCTGCAAAATCGCCGCGGTGATGCTTAATCTGGTGGTGGCCGCCGCCGCTAGTAAAATATAGGCCATGTGGGAAATGGAAGAATAGGCGACCACTTTTTTCATATCCTTTTGGGCAATAGCGCAACTGGCCCCGTAGAGGGCGCTGATAGCTGCTATCGTTGCTAACCAAGGGGCGATAGTCACCCAAGCATCGAGAAATAAACCGACTCCAAAGCGCAGCAGTCCATAGGTTCCTAATTTGAGTAATATTCCCGCTAAAAGCACAGAAACGGGGGTAGATGCCTCGACGTGGGCATCCGGTAGCCAAGTATGAAAGGGAAAAATCGGGATTTTGATGGCTAATCCAATCAGAAGGGGGATGAGGAGCAGTAATTGGGTTTTAACGTCTAAATTATTCGATAAAAGGGGATTATAGGCGAAATTATTAGCACCGGTTAGCCAAACTAAGCCGAGGAAAGAGATTAGCACTAAAAAGCCTGAAATTGCCGTGTATAATAAAAATTTCATGCCCGCATAACCGCGTCTTTGACCCCCCCAAATGGCAATGAGAAGGTAAAGCGGGACGATTTCTAATTCGTAAAATAGGAAAAATAGCAGTAAATCTTGCGCTAGAAAGGCCCCCGCTACTCCGGCATTGAGTAACAAGAGCAGAGAATAGTAAAATCTCGGTCGGTTAACCTCTGTACCACTAGCATAAAGAGCAATTATTGTCAAGATGCTGTTAAGAAAAAGTAATGAAAATGATAAGCCATCGACACCGAGGGCATAATTGAAACCGAGGAAATTAATCCAAGGCAGGTTAACCGTGAACTGCATTTGCGGGTTACTAGGGTCAAATTGCCAGCCAAGGAGAATATTCAGCAGTAAGAGAACGACAGAAAGAGTTAGAGCTAATCCTCGCACTTTTTTCGCCTCTAGAGGCGTGTAGGCAATCAGTATCGCCCCTATAATCGGTAGCCAAATAAAAGCGTTCAGCATTCTTTACTTTAATGGCGATGATAAACCTTCCCATTATTGCCTGAGCGGTCAATCTTTAGCAAGATAAGCTGTTAAACATTTAACTGGAGTTTAGACTAATTCCGTCACGCCACTCCTAGGTTGAGCTTAAGGGGTAGGTTTGCTCGAATCCCTTGAAACTGGAGTTTAGACTAAATTTTCCAAAAATCAACCCTAACCAGTTCAGGCTCAATAGCTGAAAAGGCTTTTTCTGGAAAACTAATAACCATGTTCAGCCAGAAATTCTAGGCTAATCTCGCTAGGAGGATGATAAGAGCGCATTCTTAGCAATTTTTCCACATATTTGCCTAAAATATCCCCTTCTAGATTCACCCAATCGCCTAATTTTAAATGGGAAAGATTGGTTTCGGCGTAGGTGTGGGGGATGACAGCCACTTTAAACCAGCTACCGTAGGCATCACAATCGGCCACGGTTAAACTAATGCCATTAACAGCTATACTGCCCTTACCGACGATATAACGAGCTATGTAGTTATTCCACTGCTCTTCTAGTGAACTAGGCGCAGCAAAGGTCATTTCCCAAGAATTAGCCACGATTATCGATTCGACTAAACAGCCAATACCGTCCACATGACCGGTGACAAAATGACCGCCGATTTTACTACCCACCCGCAGAGAGGTTTCTAGGTTAACGTTGGTTTCTGTGTGAATTCTTCGTCCCAAAGTAGTGCGCTGTAGGGTTTCTGGGGAAGCAGTGGCCAGAAAACCCTCTGGGAGAATTTCCTCAACTGTCAAACAAACCCCATCCACAGCCACACTATCACCAATCATTAAATCGTGGAGAATTGTATCAGAGGATACAGACAAATAGAGTCTATCAGTATGCACGACCCGAATTGTTGCCAAGGCTTGAATTAATCCTGTAAACATCTGCTTTTTTCTCGACTATAAATCCTGATGAGTGAAAGATTGGGCATTTTCCCCAGAATAATCGGCGACAATATGACCATCTCCCACTAATTGATATTTGTAGGTCACTAATCCCTCTAATCCCACCGGACCGCGGGGGGGCATTTTTTGGGTACTGATACCCACTTCGGCCCCAAAACCGTAACGGAAACCATCGGCAAATCGGGTGGAACAATTATGAAAAACTCCGGCGGCATCGACTCGATCGCTAAAGGTTTTGGCCGTGTTAAAATTTTCGCTGACAATGGCTTCCGTGTGTCGAGAACCGTAATAATTAATATGTTCGATTGCCGATTCTAGACTATCGACAATTTTAATTGACAGGATTAAATCACTATATTCTGTTTGCCAGTCCTGTTCTGTGGCCGATGGTACGTTAATCATCTGACAAGTTGCTTCATCTCCCAATAATTTAACCTTTTTTTCCTCCAATGCCTGGGCGACTGCAGGTAAAAATTGTCTAGCGATATCTTGATGAACCAATAAAGTTTCAATGGTATTACAAGCGGCAGGATATTGGGTTTTGCCATCGACGGTAATCCTAATTGCCTTGCTTAAATCGGCTTCTTTGTCGATGTAGAGATGACAGATACCATCGGCGTGACCAAGGACAGGAATGCGGGTATTATTTTGGATATAACGCACAAATTCGTTAGAACCTCTAGGAATTATTAAATCGATGTATTGATCAAGTTTTAAGAGTTCCTGAATTTCTTCTCGTGTTGTTAATAATCGTACCGCCGCCGGATTAACTTTAGTTTGACTCAATGCCTGATGAATAATTGTTACTAAAGCTTGACAAGAACGGATCGCTTCTTTCCCCCCTTTTAAAATAACGCCATTACCAGATTTAATCGCTAAACTGGTAATTTGAATTAAAGCATCGGGACGAGCTTCAAAAATAACGCCTAAAACCCCTAAAGGACAGGTTATTCTCCGAAGAATTAAACCTTGATCTAATTCCCGATTAATTTGCATCGTAGCTAAAGGATCTGCTAATTTAGCCACATCTCGCACCCCGGCAATAGCGGCTTTTAATTTGCCCGGACTTAACTCTAATCGCGCACATAAAGCCGGAGATAATTGCATCGCTTTGGCAGTTTGAACATCGGCGATATTAGCTTCTAGTATCTGATCGGCATTGGCAGTTAAAGCCTCAGCAATAGCCTCTAAAGCTTCATTCCTTTCTTCGTTAGTCAGGATAGCCAGTTGACGACTCGCTTGACGGGTTTCTCGTGCGATTTCGGGCAGGGATAGAGAAGTTGTAACCATAGAAAATTAAAAGTAATAACCGCTATCTTGTTTATTTTATCTTATTTTTGATCAAGTTTCAGGGTCATTACACCTCATTGTAAAAATCAAAAATTGTTGTTAGGGTTAGGAGTCAGTAGTCAGGAGAATTAAGAATGAATAATAGTCAATTAAATGGTCTGTTTACAGATTTTAGGCAATTTAATCCTTATTTTTGCCGTTTTTGAACCCTCAAAAATTAATTAGTCAAGAGGTTTATTGAAGGTTATCAACTTTTGTCATGATCATCATAAATCTAGTTAACTAGAAAAAATAGCCGAAATTAGTGATTTTTCTATCCTATATCTGTAGAGACATTATAGTTAACATCCCTACAGGATCTAGACTATCTAGACCGGATTGGCAATCAGACAGTTAGATACCTCTTGACGCGCCCAATTATCGGCGGCTAAAATATCATCTAGGCTAGGGGTAGAACTGTTATGAATTGTAAAGTGATCGCAAACTTTTTCGATCACCCGGGGAATATCTAAGAAGCTAATCTTTTCTTCTAAAAATAATGCTACCGCTTGTTCATTGGCTGCGTTTAATACTGCTGGCATTGCCCCACCCGCGCGCCCAGCTGCGTAGGCTAATCCCATACAGGGATATTTTTGATGATCGGGTTCTTTGAAGGTTAAACTGCCGGCTTTAACTAAATTTAAAGGTTCCCAATCGGTATAAATTCTTTCGGGCCAAGACAAGGCATATAACAGGGGTAAACGCATATCGGGCCAGCCTAATTGGGCTAAAACAGAGGTGTCCTGTAACTCAATTAAAGAGTGAATAATACTTTGGGGATGAATAACAATATCGATCGCATTATAATCGACACCAAATAAATAATGAGCTTCGATAACTTCTAGACCTTTATTCATTAAAGTAGCCGAATCGATGGTGATTTTTCTGCCCATAGACCAGTTAGGATGTTTGAGGGCATCAGCTACGGTTACTTGTGGCAATTTTTCCACGGGTAAATCGCGAAAAGCACCCCCAGAAGCGGTGAGAATAATCTTTTTTAATCCCCCAGTGGGAACTCCCTGTAAACATTGAAAAATAGCTGAATGTTCCGAGTCAGCAGGTAATAATTTAACTCCGTGTTTTTCCACTAAAGGCAGCACCACCGGACCGCCAGCAATCAGGGTTTCTTTATTAGCGAGGGCGATATCTTTACCGGCAGTAATAGCGGCAATTGTCGGCAGCAATCCCGCACAACCGACAATTCCCGTGACGACGCTTTCGGAATCGCCATAACGGGCCACTTCGATTACTCCTTCCTTTCCTGCTAGGATAATCGGGGTATAGTCAAGGTCGGAAATTAGGCTTTTTAGGTCTTCTAGTTGACTTTCGTTATTAATCGCCACGATTTGCGGGCGAAATTGCCGAATTTGCTCCGATAGTAGTTGAATATTATTACCCGTGGCTAATCCCACCACTTGAAACTTATCGGGATGATCGGTGACAATATCGAGAGTTTGAGTGCCGATCGAGCCTGTAGAGCCTAAAATCGAGATTTTTTTCATTAGAAACTTAATATAATTTGGGGATTAGCTTTTAATATACGTTCTCTGGGGTCCCTCCGGCACATCAGCGTAAATATTAAACATTTGTTAAAAAAGTTGATAGTTTGACCTTTTTATGCTACGGGTTAGAGAAAGTTAGCGATAGAGATGGTGACAGAGAAGAAATCGAATAGAAAGGCCAATGGATTAGGCTGTCTAGCGGGGGGTCTTGTTTTTTGCCTCTTATTTCCCCTGTGTGTTTACGTTTTTGGTTGGTTATCCTTCGCTGTTGGGATGAGTTCGGTAGGGGGATCAATCATGATGGGGATTCTGTCCTTAACTCTTTTATTTGGGGGAGGATTGGCATTACCTATATTCCTCAGTTATGCCGTGGGAAAAGCTGTTAGATTTGGGTTAAGTCGGAGAAAAAATAACCGAACTTAAACATAAGTTCGGCTAGATTATAATCTATTTAACAACTGGATAAAACTAACTTTCTGTCGCCGTTGCTGTGGTGGGAGGCAACTTAATATTAGTGGCTAGTCCCAGAATTTGCAGCAGACGAATGGTCATCCAAGTCAGGTCAACTTCCCACCATTGTAGGCCATGACGGGCAGAATACTGATAGGCATGGTGATTATTGTGCCAACCTTCACCGAAAGTTAAGAGAGCAACCCACCAACAATTTTTAGAATTATCGTGGGACTCATGGCTAACATAACCAAATTTGTGGGTGGCGCTGTTGACAAACCAAGTGGAGTGGAAAACTAAGACCAAGCGAACAAAAATTCCCCAAATTACAAACGGCCAACCACCCATAGCATAGAGAATTAAGCCTAAAACAATTTGGATAGGAACAAAATAATTTTGACAGAATTTATAGAAAGGATCGTCGGCGATATCTTGGGTAAAACGGGCAATTTCTTCGTCGGCAGGAATTTCGTGCAGCATCCAACCCATGTGACTCCACCAGAAACCTTTATTAGAATCGTGGGGATCGGGAGCAGTATCAGAATATTTATGATGAATACGATGTAAACCTATCCATGCGATCGCACCCCCCTGACAAGCGAGGGTCCCGCACAAAACCAGAAAGTATTCTAACCATTTGGGAGTCTTAAAACTCCGATGGGAGACCAAACGATGAAAACCGAGGGTAATTCCTAAACCCCCGGTAATCCAATAAAGAATCAATGTCACTCCCACAGCACCCCAGCTAAAATTGCCAGGCAAGAAGGCTAAAAGAGCCACTAAGTGGATAAAAGCCATGTAGATGAGAGTCACCCAGTCAATGGGAAGTTTTTCGGAAGTCGCAACAGTCATTGAATAACCCAAAGGGAAACAACAGGAGACAGAGCATCATTGTCTTATCTGTCTCGATTTGACACAGGGGGAACTTTGACGCTTAATAAATAGTAACAAATATCACAGTCTATTGTTTGATGGATATCCCCTCTCTACTCCACAGGGCAGAAAAGGCCTTACTCCCCATCTTTTCGGAAATTGACGCACAGGTCAAGGAAAATCTCGCTAAAATCTTATTGGGAAAGTATGGCGAAGCGATTGATTTCCCTAAGTGAGGGTTTTTATAGGCAATGCTATCGGACGGGAAAGCCCCAGTCAATACAGCCTCATCTCTTCTAGAAACAGTAAATAAGGTAATTTATAGACAAAAAAAGATAAATAAGTCCCAAATATCTCTTTTATCCCCTCAGAACTCTATATTTAGCCAGATTACATCGAACTCAATGACTCTTAACTTACCTAAACAAATAGTTCAGACTAATCATCCTCATCCCGTGGCGATCGGCGAAATTGTCTCGATAGCGATCGAAGCTCTCTGGAGTAATAAACTGCGGACTTTGTTAACCATGTTAGGGGTGATTATTGGCATTGCCTCCGTGATTGCTCTCACCTCCGTAGGCCAAGGAGTACAAAAAGCCACCGAACAAAAAATTCAATCTCTAGGTACTAATGTTTTACAAATTTTACCCGGAGAAGCCAGAACCGGGGGGATTAGTCTCGGCCGCGGTTCCAGTAGTACCTTAATCTGGGAAGATGCCAAAGTTATTCAAAATCAAGTTCCTGGTGTGCAGGTGGTCTCCGCCTATCTGCAGCGTCCAGCACCAGTGGTGGCGGGCCAGGTCAATCATGCCACTAATGTGGTGGGAATCGATCTCAACTACATGAAAGCCAGAAATACAGAACTCAGCCAAGGTCGATTTTTTACCGAGGAAGAAATGGCACAGGCGACACCAGTGGCGATTTTAGGCTCGACTCTGTTAACAGAACTCTTTGGCGATGATACTAATCCTATCGGCAAAAAGCTTTGGATTGAAAGAAAAAATAGTTACGAAATTATTGGGGTATTTGAGCCAAAAGGTGCCGAAGGTTCGATTGATCGCGACGATCAGGTCTTTATTCCTCTGAGCAATATGTCTTCTCGTCTGGTGGGCAATAATTCTTTAAGTGGTAAGGCTGTTAACGGCATTTATGTCAAAGTTGACCAGCAAGATCAGATGAAAAATGCCGAGTATCAAATTACTAATCTTTTGCGTCAGCGTCACAATCTCGCCGCTTCTCAAACCGATGATTTTAGCATTAGAAACCAAACAGATGTGGTCAAAACCTTGACCACGGTAGTGGGTTTGTTTACAGTGATGCTAGTGGCGATCGCTGGCATTTCCTTAGTAGTCGGTGGTATTGGCATCGCTAATATCATGTTAGTTTCCGTGGTGGAACGCACTAGGGAAATCGGGATTCGCAAAGCTGTGGGGGCTACCCGTTCGGCAATCCTCCAGCAGTTTTTAGCGGAATCGGTGATGATTTCCCTGACTGGCGGCGGCATCGGTGTATTATCGGGAATTTTAGTCGCCCTCTGTAGCGCCCAGATTTTCCGATTTCCCTTTGTCTTGTCAGGTTGGTCGATAATCAGTGGATTTGGCTTATCTTTTATCGTTGGTTTGTTAGCAGGAGTAATTCCCGCCCGTTCTGCCGCTCATTTAGACCCGATTACCGCTTTACGACGGGATTGAGGCCAGTACACCCTAAAAAACGATTAAGCCATCTTGAAGACGGATCACCCGGCGAGTTTGGGCAGCTACATCAGGATCGTGGGTGACAATCACAATCGTGATCCCCTGTTGATTGAGTTCGGTTAGTAAATCCATCAGTTCTTGGGAAGTTTGTGTATCTAAGGCCCCTGTCGGCTCATCGGCCAACACCAGAGCCGGTTGATTAACTAGGGCCCGGGCGATGGCGACTCGCTGTTGTTGTCCCCCAGAAAGTTGGCTAGGCCGATTGTGGAGATAATTAGCCAATCCAACTCTAGCTAAAGCTTGCATTGCTCTTTGACGGCGCCTTGGCTTGGGAACATTGGCATAGACCATCGGCAACATGACATTTTCTAGGGCAGTGGAGCGGGACAATAAATTGAATTGTTGGAAGACAAAGCCAATCCTCTGATTGCGAATATAGGCCAGTTGGTTATCGTCCAAGTTCTTTAAGTTTCTGCCTTCTAAAATATATTGTCCCCCCGTCGGGCGATCGAGGCAGCCGATAATATTCATCAGGGTTGATTTCCCGGAACCCGAAGCTCCCATAATGGACACGTATTCCCCCGACCGAATTTCCAGATCTATGCCCCGAAGAACCGGAATTTTCACTTCCCCTAGAGAGTAAATTTTTGTAATTGTCTGCAAGAAAATCATCGTTTTTACCAGGGGTGATTTAATACCCACATTCCGCAGGTTGACAAACAAAAAAAATCATTAAACCTGAAAGCCTTTCTGTGCAAGGGCTTTATCTAATTTAGTTCACTTGAATTAATCTGTTTCTTGATATTGATAATGAATCCTCCTTATTGAGAATTTGTTGAGCAAGGCTTGTACGATATTGCTTTGCGAAAATTATCCCTCTTTTGTCAGTTTAGGAAATTTCCAGGAAATTAGGCCGTTTCAGCCCAAGATAAATCAAGGTTTGACAAAAGAGGGGGGAGCATCTCACCTTTGTAACCCCTAAATCAGGTTTTATGTCAAGCTATTTTGAAAGCCTTGCTAGAAACCAGTTTTAGGGACAAGTGTAATTACTCACTTGCATAAATAAGATACTCCCAAAGAGGGATATTTATGAAGTGGAATCTGAACTGCGGAATGTTGGATATAATCCAATTATAGTCATTTCAGATAAGTCTGATACACTCTAGACCGACAAAACCCTTATGAACTTTGGGATTGATATTCTCAATCTTAATTGAAATGACTATATGTACTAAAAACAGGAAATTCATGACAGATATTCACTCGATCATCGGTATATTCCCCTCCAATGAAGAAGCAAACATAGTTGTATTGGAGTTACAAAAAAAAGGCTTCGATATCAAAAAACTTTCATTGCTAAAAACCATTATACCCCCAAACATAGAGGGTGCAGACTTCCACCCACCTCACCCGGCAGGAATTCAACCCCCTCACCCAGAGGGGATGCAGCCTCCTTACCACCCAATGGGCATTCAACCCCCTCATCTGGAAGGAGTTCAACCTCCTGTCTCAGAAAGAGTTGAACCCCTTCATCCGGAAGGAGTTCAACCCCCCTGTCCTCATTTCTTGCCCGGAAGATTACCATCTTCAGCAGTTGGCTTGGCCTTAGTAGGAGCAGAAGCAGCTGGAATACTATTTATTCCAGGTCCTGGACCTGTTTTGATTGCCGGACCGATTGCGAGAACACTGGTAAGTTATGTGGAAAAAATGATTACTGATGGCCTTGATCCAGCCGCAATCTCAGCAACTGGGGGACTAACAGAGGGATTGGGCATTCCCAAGCATAAAGCACTGCAATACGAGGCTGAAATCAGAGCAGGCAAATATGTTTTGCTGATGTCGGGGAGTGAGGAAGATGTCAGTCAAGCTAAAAATAGCAGTGGGAGCATCTCACCTTTGTAACCCCTAAATCAGGTTTTATGTCAAGCTATTTTGAAAGCCTTGCTAGAAACCAGTTTTATGGATAAATATAATTACTCACTTGCATAAATGAGATGCTCCCAATAGCAGTCTTACTTCGCCTAAAGGGAGCATACCATTTTCGTAAAATTATTACCAATAGTAAGGCGATAGAAAGGGTTTCAGTTCGCCTGAGAATGGCTAACGTGCCAAATTGGGATGCTCCCCGCCTAAAAGATAAATTTTTGTAATCGTCTGCAAGAAAATCATCGTTTTTACCACGGGTGTTTTGGGATAATTTTGTCCTAAAAATTAGGTTAAGCACTGGAATGTCAAAAATGGCACTATGCTAACAAATATAAAGTAAATTTTTTCAGTGCTGGTTGACTATCAACTGCTATTTTTATCGGTAAGTTACAATTATGTCCACATTTAAAGATGAATGTATCCAATTTTGTCTGCTTTCTGGGAGTTATCTCAACTAAGTAGTCGTGCAAAATAAATTTCCTAGTGAAGACAGGCAATAGGCAATAGGCAATAGGCAAGGGGGGGTTAGATATGTGTAATTAATTTTGCTTAGGTAATTATGTACTTGATTAAAACTCTTTTTTTGCTCAAGAGAGGCAATTATTAAGAAATAAAAAATATCTGGAATCACCAGCAAATAGTGAGAATATAATAAAAGAACTAAATAGTAAATATACGGAGAAATCAATCAATGTTAACACCAAGACATCCTCACCCCCCCGCTGCCCCGCAAAGCCCTCCTCCTGGTGTGCCGCAAAGTCCTCCTCCTGGAGCGCATCAAGGGTTTCCACCTGGTGGACCCCAGAACAATCCTCCGGGGACACCGCAGCCCTTTGCACCAGCTGGGGCAGGACAGGCCAATCTACCGCGTCTAACAGAACAAGATCAAGAACTCTTAAAACAATTACTCGGTAATGATGAACAGGCTCAAGCTTTAGGGGGAATGTTACAAAACTCACCGCCAGAAATTGCCGCTTTGGGTTATTTAATCTTACGAGTATTTGAACGGAGTCAGTCCTAGTTAGTTGGTCTGGTTCTTCGGTTGCTTGTCTGCTTACCAAAGAGCAGAAATGTCATAGTTGCCGAAGAACTTTTATACCGTTTTTTTGAGATAGAACAATTTTGGCAATTCCTAATTTTTCCCTGATAACATAGTTATTTCCCTCTATAAGCCCTGGGAATTTACCTTTAGCACCTCTCAAAAAAACATTTTTAGATCCCATCCTACTCCGTCAATCCCTATCTACACAACCCCAGAGACTTAAGAGAGCCTTATCTTGATTTTCCCCGCCAGCTTAGGTCAGGATTCTGCCAGAGAAAATATAGTCAAACGAGGATAAAAATTTACCATGAACTCAGAACAAGAAATCAATACTCCTCAAAACGTCCCAGCACCAACACCATTTCCTAATCAGTCGGGAGTGATGCCCTCATTGCCGCCCACAGATGCCGGCCGGGGGGCGCCTCATAATCAAGGTGGAGTCAGTCCCTTCATGCCGCCCCCCTTGCCAGGAGATATCGAACCACCGCCCCATCCCCCCGACGGTACACCCTTGCCGAATGTCTGGATTTATGAAGGAGAAGCCTATGATCTCACGGAATTTATTGCCAAGCATCCAGGGGGACAATTTTTTATTGGACGTACCAAGAACAGAGATATAACCACGATTGTCAATATCTTTCATCCCAATCCTGAAAGAGTCAAAAAAGTCCTGCAAAAATATTCCCTTGGACAACAGGGAAGACCAGAGCATATTCATCCTAAATACAACGCTCCTGCCTTCTTATTTAAAGAGCATTTCAACGGTTGGCGGGATACCCCTCGCTATGATTTCCGCAACCCAGAACAATTGCTTAATAAGATTAAAGCCAGAGTTTACTCTCCAGAATTTAAACAGAAAGTGGCACGCATGGATTTTCTGTTTAATGTGATCAGTATCTGTCTTTTTCTTATCTATTTTGTAGTGCAGGGGCTGTACTTAGAGGCCAGACAGTATATGCCGATTTACCTATTTGTGCCTCTCATCGCTATGCTAAGAATCGCCCTAGCAGGGGTAGGTCACTACCTAATTCATCGGCCACAAGTGGGATTAAACAAGGTATTTGCCAATATTTTTGATATTAACTACGTTCCCCTCGCTTTAGTAGTAATAGACGGTCATACTTTACTGCATCATCCTTTTACCCAAACCGATGTTGATATCAAAAAGAATGTTTTCACCTTCATGTTAGAATTGCCTCGTTTTTATCGAGTTCCAGTACATACATTCCATAAAATAGGTCATGTGGTTACGGGAATGTTTGTTCGCATTATGGAATTATGTATCCTCGCTTTTAAAGCAGGTGTTAAGAATATGTATGGCAGTTGGCAGCTGGGATTACCCCATTTTTTAGGTAGTTTTGGTATTCACTTATTACTATTAATCGAACTGGTTATCTTTTGTCTGTACGGTCAATTTTGGGCTTGGTTAGCGCAGTTTTTCCTTACGCTCTGGATTAGCACTTTTATGATTGTGGCTAGTCATGATTTTGAAGCCGAAGAACCGCCAATAGATCCTATGGCACCACCTCAATGGGAAAACCAAGATTGGGCGGTTATGCAGATTAAAAATTCCTACGATTTGACCATGGTAGGTAATAAGTATATTGACTGTTTTCTCTCGGCGGGCTTGGCTCCCCACCGGGTGCATCACGTTCTTCCCCAACAAAAAAGTGGTTTTGCCAATATCATCAGTGAAGATATTGTCCGGGAAGAATCGGAAAAATTCGGAGTTGAATGGGCGGCACCTCAAAACTTCTTTTTTGACCGCCTACCAGGGCTAATTAAATACTATCTAGCCGTGCCATCCCGATTAGCCAAAGAGAAAGAGTTAGGCTTATTGAAAGAACATTTTCACCCGCAAGCCTTAAGAACAACCCTAGACTATATTGTCAAAGGTTGGGCTGGCATTGGTTCGATTTGAGCCGACAAAAACCAGAAATTCTGGCGGAAAGTTTCGGGAAAATTATTGGGCATCTTACGGATATAATAAAGACCCAGACTTTTCCCTAGCTTTCCAGGCAATTGGTTGACAGAAACCCTCCCTATAATACCTAAACTGGTTCTGATATTTGCCATGCAATCTTCTCAGTTTTTACCTGTCATTGAAAGTCTCGCCACTGGCACTCCGGGCAATCTTGTCCAACAAACTGATGCCGCTAAATTTTTAGCTAACCTCAAAGGTCTAGAGAAGAATCAACATCGTATCGAAAAAATCTACGAACATACCCGTATTGACACTAGGCATCTAGCGATTAATTTATTAACCGAAGAAACTGTTAACTTTAGTCGAGAAAAGGGAACTATTGAACAACGAATGCAAATGTACGAAAAATATGGGCTTCCCCTAGCAGAAGATGTGACGAGAAGAGTGCTTTTAGCCGCATCGGAGCAACAGAAAAAGCATAATCCTTTGAGTACAGAAAAGATCGAGGATTCTATTGGTCTAATCGTATTCGTCACCAGTACGGGTTTTGTGGCTCCGGGTATAGATGCTCAATTAATTAAAAGTTTAGGACTTCGACGCAACATTGCTAGAGTGCCAGTTAATTTTATGGGTTGTGCAGCCGCAATGAATGGTTTACGAGTAGCCTGTGATCATGTAAGAGCCAACCCTGAGCATAAAGCTTTAGTAATTTGTTTAGAATTAAGTTCTATTAATGCCGTTTTTCAAGATGATTTAAATGACATTATCATTCATAGTATTTTTGGTGATGGTTGTGCGGCAGTAGTAATCGGAGCCTACGAACCAGAACAAATACAAGGTCGAGGAAAATTTATCATTCGGGATAATTTTAGTTATCTGGCTGAAAATACCGAAGACGGGATTACCTTAGGCATTAGAGACAATGGTATTACCTGTCTGCTGTCCCGTCAATTACCTGATTATATTGAGTCTGGTGTCGGTCGAATTATTACTAATTTTCTGAATAGTCATGAGATAACCAAGGAAGATATTGATTTATGGATGGTTCACCCTGGAGGGACAAAAATTATTGAAAAAGTGCAACTTTCCCTAGATTTAAATGATGAACAAGTGGCCGATAGTTGGGGAGTTCTCCGTCAATACGGCAACCTACTTAGTTGTGCGGTTTTATTTGTAATGGAACGCATGATCTTAAGATTAGAACAAGGATGTGGGACGCAAGCTCTTAAACAAAATAAGAGCGGAGTTACTCGTAAAAACGCCGCATCTTTGACAGGTTTGGCCTTCTCTTTTGCCCCAGGAGTTGGTATTGAAGGAATTCTCCTAGAAAAGATTTAACCCCACCCTTGAAAATCTATCACCCGACAGGAGGACAAACTTAATGGAATTTTTGAGATTTTTGCTGGCCATATCCTGGAAACATATCACTATTGCTATCGTAGCAGGTTTAGTTAGCGGTGTTGGCAACGCTCTTTTAATTTCTTTGATTAATCGAGAAGTCCATGAGGGTCATGCGGTCAATGCTCTACAATACTTTAGCATCTTGGCCATATTTATTATAGTGACCAGCATTATCTCGCAATTTATGCTGATTTTTCTCTCACAGAATGCTATCTATGAACTGCGAGTCAAATTGAGTAAAAATATTTTGTCCTCTCCTTTAGAACATCTAGAGAGACTGAAAGAAAATCGTCTTTTGGTTAGTTTTACCGATGATGTTCATACCCTAACTCATGCAGTGGCATCCGTGCCGAATATCTGTGTGGATTTTGCTACAGTTGTCGGCTGTTTCGTTTACTTTGCTTGGCTATCTAATGCCCTTTTCGTCTTAACGATAGCTTCTACTGTTAGTGCCATCTGGTTTGTGCAAACGATCCTGAATAAAGCCGAACGTTTATTTTTTAAGTCGAGGGAAGAAGAAGACACCCTATTTAAGGATTTTAAAGCCTTGATGAGCGGCATCAAAGAACTCAAGCTCAATCAGTCCAAAAGGCAGGCTTTTATGGAGAAGGAATTGCAGAGTAGTGCTGTACGGCTTCGGCAACTAAATACCAAAGCGATGAAAAGATTTGCGATCGCTAACGGGTTTGGACAACTATCTCAGTTTCTCAGTTTGGGATTTATTCTGTTCATTCTACCTTTGTTTTTAGACATTCCTTTAACAATGTTGGCCGCCTATGTTTTAATTGGTACTTTCATCGCCTTGCCAATGCAGAATATGCTCAATCGCATTCCTGAATTAGTCCGGGGAAATATTGCCCTGCGAAAAATTGAAAGGATGAAATTATCTCTCTCCAGTCTCTCGGAAGCAGATACCCTAGTTTTATCCATCAGTCCCTCCTGTCAACTACAATTTCAAGCTGTCACCTATCTCTATCACCCAGAATTACCACCTTTCCCCCCCGAAGGTTCTCCCGAAGGCCATCCACCTTTCCCCCCCGAAGGTTCTCCCGAAGGCCATCCACCTTTCCCCCCCGAAGGTTTCCCCGAAGGCCATCCACCTTTCCCCCCCGAAGGTTTCCCCGAAGGCCTTTCTCAAGATTTTGCCAATAGTTTACCGGCACTGGTACCAGAATCCCCCTCTTCCGAGAGGAAACTAATTCCCTTTCCATCCCATCCCCCCTATTCTCAAAAAGGCAACCCACCACCACCGCCAAGGACAGATGAAAAGGGGTTTCTGCTCGGACCAATTAGCTTTTCTTGGCAACCAGGGGAACTGATCTTTATTATTGGCGGCAATGGCAGCGGCAAGTCAACTTTAGCTAAACTAATTACAGGACTATACCCACCCCTATCGGGAGCAATTTATCTCAATGGTAAACGTATTACCCAAGATAATGTGGAGTGGTATCGTCAACATTTCTCGGCAATTTTCTATGATTTTTACTTATTCGATAGTTTTCTCGGTTTTGATCGCCCCAATCTCGATCAAGAGGTAGAAAATTATCTGATACAACTGCAATTAGCCCATAAAGTTACGGTCAAAAATGGAGTTTTATCCACCACAGAACTATCTCAAGGACAAAGGAAACGACTGGCTTTATTAACAGCCTATTTAGAAGATCGTCCTATCTACCTGTTTGATGAATGGGCCGCCGACCAAGAACCCCGTTTTAGGGAACTATTCTATAAACAGATACTGCTACAACTGAAAGAAAGAGGAAAAATAGTTATTGTTATTAGCCATGATGAGCGCTATTTTCATCTAGCCGATCATATTATTAAGCTCGATTATGGTGCTGTGGAATCGGAACAGACTGTTCAACAATCAGGTTCTCTCTAAATTAACCCACCAGTTTCTTACTCACTATGTCAGATAGTTCCTCCTTCCAAAAACTTAACAAACAGCCCGCAATTAGCTGGGTATTGGGATTACTAGCTTTATTTTTAGCCATTGGTGGTATTGTTCTCGCCTATCGTCAGTTTGGGCATACCCCCCACCGGGATAGTTCCCGTCCGCTGCCTGTAGCCGTGGAAGAGACGGATCTAACGATCATCGTTTCCGCTAATGGCACTGTGGAACCGGAAAAAGTGGTTAATGTTAGCCCTAAAACAGCAGGAATTTTGAAGGAACTGCTAGTAGATGAGGGTTATACTGTCAAAAAAGGACAGATAATTGCTAAAATGGACGATTCTGATTGGCAGGGTCAATTATTAGAATCCCAGGGCAAACTAGCGGCAGCCCAAGCTAATCTCCGCAAACTAATCGCCGGTAATCGTCCCCAAGAAATCGCTCAGGCCCAAGCGAAACTGGAAGAAATAGAAGCAAACCTACAAAAATTGATGGCTGGTAATCGTTATCAGGAAATTGCCCAAGAAAAAGCTCGTTTAGAAGGTTTAAAAGCCATTTTCAAAAAATCTGATGATGAATATCGTCGCAATCAGCTACTTTTCAACGAAGGAGCCATATCTCAACAGACTTTAAACGAAAAACTGGCAACCAGGGATAGCGCCCAGGCTGCCGTGATTGAATCCCAAGAAAAGCTATCTCTCCTGAAAGAAGGAACTCGCTCGGAAGAAATTGCTCAAGCACGGGCGGAAGTGAGAAATCAACAACAGGTCTTAGACCTTCTCCAAGCAGGAACAAGACAGGAGGAAATCGATCAAGCTCGGGCGGAGGTGACTACTGCTCAGGGTTCTCTACAAAATGTCAAAACTCAGATTGAGGATACCATCATTAAAGCACCCTTTGACGGGGTGGTTACTTTTGTCTACGCTGAACCGGGGGCCTTTGTCGCTCCTACTACGACCGGCAGTTCCGTATCTTCGGCCACTTCTTCCTCGATTTTATCCCTGGTTTCACAAAATGAAGTGGTCAGCAATGTAGCAGAAAAAAACATTGATAAGATCCGGGTTGGGCAAAAGGTGACGGTTACAGCCGATGCTTATCCAGATAAGGTATTTCATGGACGAGTCTCTCTGATTGCCACCCAGGCAACGGTAGAACAAAATGTCACCAGTTTTGAAGTGAAAGTGACCCTAGAAGAAAAGGCGGCCAGGGAATTGAAAGCGGGAATGAATGTTTCCACCGATTTCCAAGTCGGCCAACTGAAAAACGCTTTAACCGTGCCAACTATTGCCGTTACCCGTCAAAACGAGCAAACTGGTGTTTTTGTTGGCGCACCTAACCAACCACCCCGATTTGTCCCCATTACCACGGGCGTTACTATCGGCAATCGTACCGAAGTCAAAAGCGGACTCGATGGCTCCGAACATATCCTAATTAATCCACCCTCGGACACCCGACCACCCCAGGGTTTTTCTTGGCAAAGTCTCTTTGGTGGTGGGGGGAATGAACCTGCTGCCGGTGGCCCTCCCCCCGGTGCCCCACCACAGGGAGCCTCACCCCCCCCAAGTGGGCCGCTCTAATCATTCCTATTGTCAACCTTGGCAGCTGTTTTCAGCGGAAGGATTGACGTTGTAAGATCAGTAGGCTTGTTGACAATCCCCGAAGCGCTCAGGCGAGGGATTCTTGAGCTAATCACTGCGCTTTCTGGTTTCCCCTACTCACGTCTTACACGATTATGTCCTATCCGAACCTACTAGAATATCACTTGTTATCTAGTTGTCCACTTGTGGATAGCTCTCCAAGCGTTTTGGTCTTTCAACCAAGATTCGGGTATGCCTTACCCTATCTGCCTTACGGCAAAATGTTCTTAGTTTATTTCAGTCTTGGAAAAGACTTACTCCCCTGTTTTAAGAGTTTTCGGGTGGCTCTTGTCTTCTTTTTTCTCCTCAAAAGTGCCGTACTATTGCAACGGGATTTCCACGATGTGAGCGGCATTTCAACCTGTTGACTCTTAGATTTTAACACAACTGTTTAGAGTTGTGCTTCGTGTCACTGAGCCTTGACATTGAGCCTTGACATTGAGCCTGTCGAAATGTGTCGAAATGTGTCGAAATGTGGACACTGAGCCTGTCGAAGTGCTGTTCTATATTGGTCGGCTTTTCATCTCCGAGGTAAAACCGAGAGTTTCTTCAAGCCGACATTTAAGGTAAATGCAATACAGATCAGAATCTATTGTTTGATGGATATCCCCTCTCTACTCCACAGGGCAGAAAAGGCCCTACTCCCCATCTTTTCGGAAATTGACGCACAGGTCAAGGAAAATCTCCGTCAAGTCCTCTGCGCTTTCCGTGAAAACCGCGTCGGGGTGCATCATTTTGCTAGTGTTAGCGGTTATGGTCATGATGACTTGGGACGGGATACTTTAGATCAAGTGTTCGCCCAAGCCCTGGGGGCTGAAAAGGCGGCGGTGCGGGTACAATTTGTTTCAGGAACCCATGCGATCGCCTGTGCCTTGTATGGGGTTCTTCGACCGGGGGATGAGATGTTAGCGGTAGCTGGTGCGCCCTACGATACCCTAGAGGAAGTAATCGGGATTAGGGGCAGTGGTCAAGGCTCTTTAAAGGATTTTGGCGTTAGTTATCGGCAATTAGAGCTAGATTCTACCGGTGCGATCGATTGGTTGGCCTTGGCAACAGCAGTTAAACCCCAAACCCGTTTAGTACATATTCAAAGGTCTTGCGGTTATTCGTGGCGATCGAGTTTGTCTATTGACGAAATCGAGAGAATTGTCGGTATAGTTAAACAACAAAACCCGAATACGGTCTGTTTTGTCGATAATTGCTATGGAGAATTTATCAACACCCAAGAACCCACCGACGTGGGGGCAGATCTGATGGCCGGTTCTCTAATTAAAAACCCCGGAGGTACAATCGTCACGGCCGGGGGATACATAGCAGGTAAAGCGGAATTAGTGGAAATGGCCTGCTATCGTCTGACAGCACCTGGAATCGGTAGCGAGGGAGGGGCAACTTTTGACCAAAATCGTCTTCTTTATCAGGGATTGTTTCTAGCGCCGCAAATGGTGGGAGAAGCGATGAAAGGCAGTCATTTAATTGCCTATGTGGGCGATAAGTTGGGTTATCCGGTCAATCCCGCTCCTTTTGTGCCTCGACGCGATATTATTCAAGCGATTAAACTCGGTTCCCCCGATAAGCTGATTGCCTTCTGTAAAGCCATTCAAGCCTATTCTCCCATCGGTTCCTATCTAGATCCCGTTCCTGCCCAAATGCCGGGCTATGAGAGCCAAGTAGTGATGGCTGGTGGCACGTTTATCGATGGTAGCACCTCGGAATTCTCCGCCGATGGACCGCTACGGGAACCCTATATCGTTTTTTGTCAGGGGGGAACCCATTGGACTCATATTTCCCTGGCCCTAGAACAAGCGATCGCTGCTTTATCTTAAACGGTTCCTCTCACTTTCCTTCTCTCCCTTAGTTAAAGTCCTCATACCTTTAATAGTATTATTAACTCCCAATCGAACTTTAAAAACTCAGTTATGGATTGTTTCTCCTCACTCCCCACTTTCCCATACTTTTTAAACAGGATTATAATAACAGTGGTACGATAAAACCGATCAAATATCTAAGGAGTTATCATGAATTACAATCGCAATATAATACCATTAATGGCGGGGGGAATTTTAATATTAGCCATTACTACCGTACTGCGCCCTTTTGTTATTATTGATACTGGCGAACGCGGCGTTGTCATGTACTTTGGCAAAGTGCAAAAACAAATCCTCGATGAAGGAATTCATCCTGTTATACCGATTGTCACCAAGATCAAGACCCTCAACGTTCGAGTGCAAACAACGGAAGTAAAGGCAAAAGGATCTTCCAAAGATTTACAAGATGTGGAAACAACTATTATCGTTAACTGGCACATCGACCCCGACCAAGTTAATCAGATTTATCAACAAGTTGGCGATATCAATGTGATTGTCTCTGGTATTATAAATCCAGCAGTATCGGAAATTGTCAAAGCGGCAACAGCACAACGTCCCGTACAAAATATCTTGCAAGAGCGAGGAGAACTCAAACGTGAAATTGACACTTCCCTCGCCCAAAGATTAAGACGTTATGGGATAATTATCAATGATGTATCTCTCGTTAATTTTGGTTTTTCTGAAGAGTTTAACGCGGCGATTGAAGCCAAACAAGTAGCAGAACAAAAGGCACAAGAAGCTGCTTTTCGCGCACAACAAGCAGAACAGGAAGCGAAAGCAGAAATCAACCGTGCGAAGGGACAGGCAGAAGCTCAAAAACTATTGCGCCAAAACCTAACAGCAGAAATTTTACAACAACGAGCAATCGAAAAGTGGGATGGACGTTTTCCTGTCGTCATGGCTGGTTCAGGCTCCCTTCCCCTGATCAATATCGATTCCAATTTGTTATCATCTCAAAAAAAGTAAATAACTTTAGTTTGCGTTAAAGAGATTTTGCCATGACTTCCACGAAAGAATAGGGACGACTGGCTAAGGTAAAATTTCCCACAAGAACTGCGGGGGCTGCATCTTAACTTTGTAAAAACATCGACAATCGAGAATTATCAGTGATTCTTAAATTATTCCCAATATATGAACAACCGCAGGTGAGTATCGTAGATTGACAAAAATGAGATGCAGCCACTTCTCGAATTGGTTTAACTCGATGCCGGACGGGAAAATAACCACAAATCTAACTATACTCATTACAATATAAATATCAACGACCACAAGCTCTTATGCGGGTAATTCTAAAATCGGCCTTGAGTGACAGTAATATCGATGCTAATCAGAGCAGCAGTCAACGTCAACTGATGCTATCGATCGCCGCAACCAGTGAACAGATCAACACAAATTTACCGATTAATCTTTGTTTAGTTCTGGATCATAGCGGTTCTATGCAGGGAAAACCCCTAGAAACGGTCAAAAAAGCGGCTTTCAGTTTAATAGAATCCCTCGGGGTTAATGATCGTCTCTCGGTGATAGCTTTCGATCATCGCGCTAAAGTTATTCTTCCCTCCCAATCGCGACAGGATGATCTGACGTTAATTCGCTCAAAAATTCAACGATTACAAGCGGGAGGAGGTACGGCGATCGATGAAGGGATAAAATTAGGTATTCAAGAAAGTTCCAGCGGCAGCAAAGGTTATGTGTCTCATATTTTTCTGCTTACCGATGGTGAAAATGAACACGGAGATAATCAACGCTGTTTAAAATTAGCCGCAGTAGCGGCTGAGTACGGTATCACCTTAAATACCTTCGGTTTTGGCGATCATTGGAATCAAGATATCCTAGAAAAAATTGCCGATATCGCCGGTGGAAGTTTATCCTATATCGAAAGACCCGAACAAGCTTTAATTGAATTTACTCGTCTGTTTAACCGTCTGCAATCTGTCCGGTTAACTAACGCTTTCCTGCAATTAGAATTAGATGCCCAGACTCATTTAGCCGACTTAAAACCCATTGCCCAAGTTGCCCCGGAAACCATAGAAATGAGCTTGCAAAAAGAGGGCAATTTTTACATCACCCGTTTGGGGGATTTAATGATAGATGAAGAAAAAATTCTCCTCCTCAATCTCTATATTGACCAAATTTCCCCTGGTACTCACACCATAGCTAAGGTGAAGATTCGCTACGATGATCCCGCTTCCGGTCAAAAAGGGCTAGAAACTGCGACTTTTAACCTTGATATCACCTCCCAAGCTCTCTATCAATCCCAATTAAACGAGCAAGTTCAGAAATCAATTCTGACTTTAGCCAAATATCGTCAAACCCAAATCGCTGAAGAAAAATTAAAAAAGGGCGATCGAGCAGCTGCTGCTACCATGCTACAAACCGCAGCCAAAACCGCTCTACAATTGGGAGAAAAAAATGCCGCCACTGTCCTCCAAACTAATGCCACCCGTTTACAGGTGGGAGAAGAATTGAGCGAGGGTGATTTAAAGAAAACCCGCATTATTGCTAAAACAAGACTACAAACCGATGGAGAAACCACTCATTGAAACAAAATCCCGATTCCCAGCAAAGCGATAATCACCCCGAAAATCGTCCGCAAGTTAATCCGATCCCCCATCATGGCCGCGATCGGTAAGACAAATAAAGGACTGGTGGCGGTGAGAGTTTGGGCAATAGCCACAGGAGAGAATTTTAAAGCAGTTTGCTGTAACCAAATGCCTAAAAACGTACTGCCGAAAGCGGTGACAATAATAATAGCAATCAGACGCAATGACCAGTTAATCGGTGGTGATGATTCTTGACGGCGAAAAAACATCAGAATTAACACTATTCCCGTCCCCGCTAACAGACGAAACAGGGCACTCTGCAAAGACGACATTCCCGACTCCACCAGTGCCTGACGAGATAAAACCGCTCCCACCGCTTGGGAAATCGCCGCAATTAAAGCCCAGAGAATTCCCTGCCGCCAGGGGCGTTGACTATTGATTTCAGGAGTTTTTTCGGAAATAACCCAAGCAACCCCGAAGATGGTCAAAATAATGCCAATATAAGCCGATATTTTGAGGGATTCCCCCAAAAAAGTCGCCGCTAGAATTGCCCCCAAAGGAGGCGAAAGGGTTTCTAACAGGAGGGTTTTTCGCGGTCCCAAATAATTGAGGGCGGTAAAATAGGCCGTGTCACCGATTCCTATACCAATTGCGCCACTTGTCAAGAGTATAAATACCGAACTTTGTTGATTAATACCGCGCCATTGTCCGGAAAGGGGCAGCGTCAGGGCAATTAAAGTGATCGCGACTACTCCTTTCAGAAAATTAAGCAATAAAGGCGGGATTTTCTGGCCTAATAGGCTATAAATCGCGGCAGAAATCGCCCAAAGCGCCGCCGTACTCAAAGCCGCTATCTCTCCCGTTAAATTTTCACCGAGACTAAATCCGTTGAGCATTATCATATTTGTCAGGAGACAGTATTAAGAAGACTCCGAGACTATTTTTATTTATTATCCCCACTTCCCACACCCCACACCCTTGACAATCAAGACAGTTGCTAATTTAGTGATTTAATAAAACCGACCACTGCTGCAGAAGATAAAAACTATGTGTATTCTCGGTTTTGATCCGGGTAAGGATAAATGTGGGATCGCGGTCAGGTCGTCGACGGGGAAAATTTATACCCATGAGGTGATAGCATCGTCACAAGCGATCGAGCGTTTAGCTAGTCTCTGTCAACAATATCCGATCGAATTATTGGTGATGGGGAATCAAACCACCTCAAAAAGTTGGCGCGAAAAAATTGCCGCTCGTGTCACCGTCCCGATTACTCTAGTAGATGAACGCAATAGTACCCTAGAAGCTCGCGATCGCTATTGGCAAATGTTCCCCCCCAAAGGATTACAGAAACTCATCCCCCAGGGGATGCGTCTTCCCGATCGTCCCATTGATGATATAGTGGCGATTCTGCTGATTGAACGTCATTTACAGTCCAAATAATGTCACACTACAAAATAGACACAGCAGGGTGGATTGACGATGCTCCTAAGTAAAGGTTTTGAAGTGGAAATGTACACCGGAACAGCAGCCGGAGAAATTATCGGTTTATCCGATCGCATTGTCAAGGATTTAGATGGTTTTGTCCGAGAACCGGATAGTCGTAACGTAGAATATACTACGGCTCCCATGACTAACTATGACCGTCTTTTATGCGCTACTTTAAAACCTCGTCTCGCTCTGCGGCGATATTTGCGTCGTTTAGGCGATTATACCCTCATCCCTGGCAGTACCCTCTCCTTGGGCGATAGTCAACATTTTTATCGCAGTGACCCCCACAATCCCTATCATGACTATATTGAACAGACCTACGGCACTAATGTAGTCACGGCCAGTATTCATATTAACGTCGGTATTAGCGATTATGAGGATTTAATGCGTGCCTGTCGCTTAATTCGCCTAGAAGCTCCTTTATACTTGGCTTTAAGTGCTTCTTCTCCCTTTCTCGACGGTAAAATCACCGGTTCCCATTCCCGTCGTTGGCAAGTTTTCCCCCAAACTCCCGCTTATGTTCCCCTCTTTGAAAGTCATAAACATTTTGTCACCTGGACTGAGGAACAATTAAAACTCGCTACGATGCAGAATGTTCGTCATCTCTGGGTGTCAGTACGTCCTAACGGTAGCAATCGTCCCTATAATCTCAATCGTCTAGAATTGCGAATTTGTGACCTGATTGCTAATCCTATTAGTTTATTAGCAGTTATGGCTTTTTTAGAGGCCCGTTTAACTCAACTTTTACAGGATACCCAATTAGACCCCTTAATTTTAAGTCAATTACCCAGCAGCAATCGCAGCGAGGATTTATTAACTTTAACCCAAGAAAACGAACAGGCCGCCGCGCGTTTTAGTCTTGATGCAACCCTGAGACATTGGTACGATGGCCGGGAAATCTTAGCTAGGGATTGGATTAAAGATCTCTATGTTCAAGTTTATCCGATCGCTAAAGAAAGGGGTTTTAGTTGTTTCCTCTCTCCCCTACAAAAAATCCTCCGCGAGGGTAACACTGCACAACAATGGTTAAAACAATCCGACCAGGGTATGGATGTTAAAAGTATTATCACACAGGCGATTCTTACCCTAGAAAAAGAGGAACGAGAGTTAGAACATAAATTATGTCAGCATATTCTAGTCGCTTAAATAATTATTTAAAGGCCATGGTAATTAAACCCTGTTGACCGAGAAGAATTTCCCGCAGCAGCGTACAAATTCCCACCCAAATAATTGGAGAAATATCAACTCCTCCCAAGGGTGGGATGAGTTTACGCACGGGGATTAAAAAAGGTTCTGTGGGCCAGGCAATAATATTAAAGGGAAAGCTATTTAAATCTACCTGTGGATTCCAAGTCAGCACGATCCTTAAGATAAACAAAAGGGTCATCAACCCTAAGATAATTCCCAATGTCCAACTTAATGCGATCGCTGTGTCCATAGTCTCCAATCCCGTCTTTTTTACCGATTATCTTCCCTAAAATATCACAGTTTTTGTCTCATTTAATCATCCTAATCGCCCCAGCACCCTGCCAGTTATTCTTGTAACCCTCCTGGGTAAAAATGCCGCCAGAAAAAGTCCCCATAGGGCTTGACAAACCAGCCAGACTTGACTTATACTTTTATTATAATGGGAATCCGTGTCGTCCTGGAGACCCTCTCTTTTCAGGCCAGATGCAGAAGTAACTTAAAGATGACAGAATTTCGCATCGAGAAAGACAGCATGGGAGAAATTCCCGTACCTGCCGATAAACTTTGGGGAGCGCAGACCCAAAGATCCCTACAATACTTTAGTATCGGTGATAATCTCATGCCCCGGGAGATGATCGGGTCCTATGCCATTCTCAAAAAAGCCTGTGCAATTGTCAATCAGCAAAAAAATCGTCTCAGTCAGGAGAGAAAAAACCTTATCTGTCAAGTCTGCGATGAAATTTTAGCCGGACAACACGCAGATAACTTTCCCCTCTACGTTTGGATGACGGGAAGTGGCACCCAATTTAACATGAACATCAACGAAGTCATCTCCAATCGTTGTAGTCAACTGACGGGGAATCCTCTGGGTAGCAAAACTCCCGTGGATCCCAACGATCATGTTAATATGTCCCAATCGACTAATGATTCCTTTCCCTCGGCCATGTATATTGCCGTTGCCTTGGCAGTCAAGGAAAAATTAATTCCCAGTCTGCAACTATTACGGAATAGTCTCGATGAAAAGGCGCAATTATGGGCAAATATAGTTAAAATTGGTCGCACTCACCTACAGGATGCCACCCCTTTAACCCTCGGACAAGAATTCTCCGGTTATGTGGGTTTATTGGATGATGGCAGCGATTGGCTAGAAAAATGTCTAGAAAAAGTCTATCGTTTATCCTTGGGAGGAACTGCCGTCGGTACGGGAATTAATGCTCCCCCAGATTTTGATCGAGATGTGGCTGCCGAAATCGCTAATCTGACCAAATTACCTTTTATTACCGCCCCTAATAAGTTTACCGTGCAAGGTTCCCACGATGCTCTAGTTTTCTTGAGCGGGGGATTGAAAACTATCGCTAGTTCCCTGTATAAAATTGCTAATGATATCCGTTTACTTAGCTGTGGTCCCCGTTGTGGATTAGGAGAATTACAGCTGCCAGAAAACGAACCGGGTTCTTCAATTATGCCGGGGAAAGTTAATCCCACCCAATGCGAAGCTTTATCGATGATAGCAGTGCAGGTGATGGCTAATGATTTAGCGGTGACGATGGGAGGCGCCGGAGGACATCTGGAAATGAATGTCTATAAACCGCTGTTGATTCATAATCTCATGCAGTCTATCCGGCTGCTCACTGATGGTTGCGGTAATTTCTGTCAGTTTTTGGTTCAGGGGATGACTGCTAATCAAAAACAAATTGAGACTTTTTTAAATCAATCCTTGATGCTGGTGACTGCCTTAAGTCCCGTGATTGGCTACCAAAAGGCTGCCTACGTCGCTCATTATGCCCTAGAAAAAGATTTAACTCTGAAAGTGGCAGCCTTGCAACTGGGATACATCGAGGAAGCGGATTTTGATCGCATTGTTGACCCCGCTAAGATGGTTAATCCCTACGTTGCCGATGGTTAATTGTCTGAGGGGATAACTGCTGTAAAAATCATGAGGTCGCAGGCAGGCACGGATTCCCATTATATATATAAGTATAAGGCAAGCGGCGGGATTTGTCAAGCCCCGCCGGTCAAAATTTCTCCTAAACTTGGGTGATGATAGCGAAGAAAACAAAGAGAAAAATCATAAATGCCCCTGCCATAGGGAAGAAGGATTTAGGAAGATTAATAACTTTCTCCAGTTTCAAGAAACCCACCAGAAAATAAGCGACGATTGCCAGGAGAATCGGGATAACTAAGCGTAGGATTGTGCCAAGGGGACCAGAGAAAAACTCACCGATTTTATAGCGGGGTGTATTTTCTTCCGCGTGAGGAGGAATAGTTGCACTTGTCCAAGTTTCTCCCCCATCGGTGGAACGAAAAACTGTAGTTTTAGCGCCACCAAAACCGAATAAAGTTTTATCTTGAGCGTAATTAGGAGAAAACCGGACTGAGATACCAGCGGAAGGGATACTATGAATTTTCACTAGGGGTATTTTAGGATCACCAATTGATTTAAAAGTTTCTCCTCCATCGGTAGATTTAAACAAACCATCTCCCTGTAAACTAACCATTACCGTGCGATCATTAGCATAATCAGGAGAGATAGCAATGGTTTCTACTGATGCTTGAGGATTAAACCCCGGTTTCTCTAATTTTGTCCAACTTTTAGCCCCATCTTTGGTGACAAACAAACCAGAAATTGTCCCAGCAAAAATAGTTCCATCGCTGGGATAATTGGGAGACATTGCCAACTGCACATTAGAGCTTTTTGATAGGGGGGTTCCTTGGCTGACATTTTTCCAAGTTAGTCCACCATCGACACTTTGATAAATACCCTCTTTTCCCGTGACAAACAAAGTTTTATCCTTAGCAAAATCGGGGGAAGCTACCATAGCAGGGGCATAATTACCAGAAATTCTGCCCACTTCACTAATATTTTTAACCGTATTTCCTCCATCGGTAGAACGAAATATTCGTCCCTGTTGATTGGTGAGAAAAAGAGTTTTATCCTTGGCAAAATCTGGAGAAGGAACTATTCTCGGACCGCGGACTCCTTCATCAATTTCGATAATTTTCCATAAATCACCACCGTTAGCGGATTTGGCAAATCTATTGCGTAAAAACCCAGCAAAAATAGTTCTATCTTCTCCATAGTTAGGAGAAAAGGCAATGTCAAAGAAACGCCGGGGATCCTGTCCTGATTCTTCGGTATCTTTACCAAGTCGATAAACCTCTAAACCGCGATTAATTGGTGTCCAAGTTTCCCCTTTATCCCGACTGATGAAGATATTACCTACATAATTAGCGATGACGACAGTGGCATCCTCGGCATAATTAGGAGAAACCGCCATGGCGATAACTGTTCCCCGGGCTAAAGTTTCTATTTGCTGCCATTGTTTGCCGCTATCCGTGGTTTTAAATAAGCCATTAAATCCCCCTAAAAACATCGTATCTTGAACTATTTTTAAATCCATAAAATGGGGAACTTTATAATCATCAGCTTGTGTATCTTTTGTTAAACCCTCGCTCATTTTTGTCCAAGTTTTCCCCCCATCTTGGGAAACATACATTCCGTCATACCAAGTGATGGCATAAAGGGTTGAATTTCGGGCGTAGTCGGGAGAAATAGCAATGTCTTCGATGATTTTATCTTTAATTCCTTCGTTAACAGCTTGGAAGGTTTTACCATCATCAACGGTTTTAAAAATACCTGCTTCTTTTGTACCGACAAAAAAGGTTTTATCCCTGTCTAGATTAGGAGAAAAAGCAATTGTATCCACTGCCCCCACATTAGCAGGTAAGGGGAGATTCTGCCAAGTTTTCCCCCCATCGGAGGAACTGTATAATTTACCTTCTTCATCCCCGAAAAAAATTCGCCCCGGATTGTTGGGGGTAATAGCTAGAGAGGTTATCAGTGCCGTGGTGGGGAAAATATTTGACCAATTTTTACCGCCATCTTCGGTTAAATAAACCCCTTTTTCTAATCCCACTGCCGCTACTATATTGGGATCGGAAGGGGCAATTTCTAGGAAGTTAATAAAGTTAGTTTCTAAACCCTGATTAACTTTCTGCCAAGATTCCCCCGCATCTTCACTTTTATAAATACCATCGGATCTTGAAGCTAGATAGAGAATATTTTTATTGAGGGGAGATAGGGATAAGGAACTTAATTCCCCCCTATAATCTAAACCTTGAATTAATCTTTTCCAGTTGCTACCTCCGTCGCTAGATTTATAAAAGTTATTTCGCACTAAGATATATACTGTATTATCTGTCTGGAAATCGGGAGAAACTTCCACTTGACTAATTACATCATGGGGACGATGGGCAAAAGCAGCATTACCCCAAAGACAAAAAACTGTAGCGATTATCAATAAAATGAGATTAAACTTGTGGGCGAATCTCAGCAAACTTTGGCGATTAATCATACTTAAACTGCTAATATCAAGGATAAAAATTGACCTAATCTAGCAAAGGGCGATCAAAATTTAAGCAAGGTTTCTGTAAGAGTATAGACGAAAATGGCGATTATAACCATTACTAAAATCAGGCTTATTTGCTATCAGCATAGATTAGAGCCAATCTCTACACTTTGATTATTGTAGAGACTCATTGCCTTTTGTAACCCTTGTTTGAGACCAAGTTCGATCGCTTTTCTGGACAAGTCTAACACTTTCAAGATCACTTGGTTTTCTTGGGGGGTGAATCGACCTAAAACGTGGGAAACAGTCGCCTTTTCGGTTGATTTACCGATTCCTATGCGTAAACGAGCGAAGTTTTCCGTGCCAACGTGGGCAATCATCGATTTAATACCGTTGTGTCCGCCCGCCGATCCCGATAGACGGATTCTCAACCGGCCTAGGGGCAGATCCATATCATCGTAAATGACTAAAATCGACTCTGGGGCTAGTTTATACCAGTCCAGCACCGATCGCACCGATTGCCCGGAGCGATTCATATAGGTTTGGGGTTTCAAGAGACGAATTTTGCCCGGGAGAGGACTGTCACCTTCGGCAATAAAACCTTGAAATCGCTTGTTTTCCTGCCAAGATAGCCCCCAATCCCGCGCTAATGAGTCCACAGCTTCAAAACCGATATTATGACGGGTGCGATCATATTTGGGTTCGGGATTACCCAAACCGATAATTAGCTGAGGAATGATTAAATTAGGGGTTTTATCGGAATTCATAGGGGAAAATCGGGCTTTTAACCATGACCCGACTCTTATTATCACTGAATTAGCACTCGGAGCGCTGGAACAAAGTTTCTAGATAAACCTTGGCATAGCTATTTTGCTCCTCAAAATTCATCCTTTCGGAGGATTGACAATTAAGTAGAAAAAATGACAAGGCCGCCGTAAACACACCATCTTGATCCCAACCGGGATGAGTTTCTAGATATTGTTGTAGGGATTGGTGGAGGATTTCGGGGATTTCTGCCAAGATACTGACTGATGTATTCATATCGTTTACCTCTAAATCTGAAGTGGGGAAATCCCTGACTGGTGCAGTGGACAGTAAGGACTATTGTGAGCCAAGTTGCGGGGAGTTGCAATATTACCAGATGTAAAGGAATGCTTTAGAAAAACTTAATATTTACGAGGGAATAAGGGTTAGAGCTAGATTTTATTTACTCAAATTAACAATAACTCAGTATCTATCGATGGGAATTTTGACAATCAAGATTAATTTTTTCTCGAAGCAAGTGCCGATTCTATCGCTGTTGCCTGTGGAAAAGTCTGGGTAAACTGTGGAAAACTTGGGAGTGAGTGGGGAAATACTGGGGAATGTATGGGGGAAAACATTGGGGAAAAATAAGATTTGCAAATTTTAGTCAGCAGTGATGCTCAAGACTACTTAGGCACTCTTGCCAGAGTACCTTTTCTAGCTGAATGCTGGCTGCTATGCTTTCACCACCAATACTGAACAGGTAGCTTCTGCCACCACGAGACTACTAACAGAATCTTCGATCACCCGTTGAACTCCCGTTAATCCCCGGCTGCCGATCACGATCAGATCAGCATGATAGATATTAGCTAAACGAATAATTTCCTCCGCTGGATCACCAAAGATGACCTCGATTTCACTAGGGGTAGCAATCTGGGATTGATAGCAGCGCAATTGATCTTCAATGATCTCACGGGAGGGGTGAGGGCGATCCACTGCCGATTCATCTCCCTCCTTGCCAAGGATATGGGTGAGTATGATGCAAGAATTTGCCGTTAGAGAAAGGTAATTCAAGGACTGAAGGACTCGATCCGATAATTCCCCACAATCTAAGGCAACAACGATATTTTTAAACATTTTGACTAAATCCTGCCGTTAAACAAACTTCCAATTAAGATTAAGGGGCAAAAAATCTTTTATTTTGCCATTATCTAAGGATAATAAGCCTAGATAGACAATTTTATAGGTTATTGCGCTCGGTTAAGATTTCGTAACCCGTGGCGGTTACTAAGACAGTATGCTCAAACTGAGCGGAGAGAGCATTATCCATCGTCACCACCGTCCAACGATCGCGCAAAGTTCTGGTATGTTTAGATCCCGCGTTGACAATTGGTTCAATTGCCAGAGTCATCCCGGCGCGGAGTTTGACATTGGGTAACTGATTAGTGCGAAAATTAAATACCGAGGGTTCTTCGTGGAGATTTCTGCCGACTCCATGACCGGTAAAATCTTCTACTACTTGGAAACCGTTAGCTTGAACGTGATCTTCGATCGCTCCCGCAATATCGAGCAGATAATTGCCCGCTTTTACCTGATTTATGCCTTTATATAAAGCTTCTTCCGCCACGCGGATTAATTTTTCGGTTTTTGGAGAGACGGAACCGATAGCGATCGTGATACAGGAATCCCCATGATAACCTTGGTAGTAGGCCCCCGTATCTACCTTTAACACAGAACCGGCTTTGAGGCGTTTTTTCGGGCTAGGGATACCGTGAACGACTTCGTTATCGACGGAGGCACAAATCGAGGCAGGAAAGCCATAATAACCTTTAAAACTGGGAGTAGCACCCATTTCGCGGATACGTTTTTCCGCATAGGCATCCAAATCCGCCGTCGTCATCCCGGGTTGAGCGATCTCAGCAATTTCTTTGAGGACTGTAGCGGCAATTTTACCCGCTTGTCGCATAATAACGATTTCTGTGGCGGATTTAGTTTCGATTCCCCGGCGGCTTTTCTGTACTCGCGGTGAACCTACTTGCTCTGGGGTTTTAGTTTCGGGAAAAAGCAGCTTGGTTAGGATGTTCATGGAGATTTGGCTCAGAGTCTTTACCTAACTTAGCATTTTCCCGGCGATCGATGACTGCTCTGGAGAAATCAAGGAACATCTAGAAAAAGAAAAGTCTCAAGGGGTGACAAGCAGATTGAAAGTGAAACAGGGTGTGGGGGTAAGGTGTAGGGAAAAACCTTGAGACTTTCCCCGAAATGAGGACGAGAGAATCAGGTTTAAGCTTAAGTAAGTTAATGAATTTGACGGCTGACAGCGAGGAGATTTTCCCCACACCCCACACCCAGCCTAGACTTCAACCTCGTTGTCACCCCTTCAGTAGAAAAGCTATAGTAGGGAAAAGGCTATTTTTCCGGCGAGGTGACAATTTATGGCAGTCAAAAAAGAGTTTTCCAGTTTTCAGGAACTGTTGCAAACCACTAATCTTCCCGTGTTAGTGGATTTCTATGCCACTTGGTGCGGTCCTTGTCAAATGATGGCTCCGATTCTAGAACAAACGGGAATGTATTTCAAAAATCGCCTACAAATTGTCAAAATTGATACAGACAAATATCCCAATTTAGCCACTAAGTACGGTATTCAAGCTTTACCGACTTTAGTAGTCTTTAAAAATGGTCAACCGATCGATCGAATCGAGGGAGTGGTGCAGGTTAACCAACTGGTTCAACATTTACAAACTCTGTTGTAAGATAATTTTGAACCAGAACTAGGAGTTAGTGTCATGGCAAAGGCGATTTGGAATGGTGCAGTGGTAGCGGAAAGCGATAACTGTGAAATTGTCGAGGGTAACTACTATTTTCCCCCCGATACCATCAAAGCTGAATATTTTCAACCCAGTAACACCCATACAATTTGTTCTTGGAAGGGAGAGGCTAGTTACTATACTCTCAGGGTAGATGGACAGAACAATAAAGATGCCGCTTGGTATTATCCCGATCCTAAGCCAAAAGCCCAAAATATCAAAGGATATATCGCTTTTTGGCGAGGTGTGCAGGTTGAGAAATGATCGCCATCTACCCCGGCAGCTTCGATCCAGTTACACTCGGTCATTTAGATATTATCGAACGCAGTGTGCCACTATTCGAGCGAGTAATCGTGGCAGTTCTCTGCAATCCCCATAAAAACCCCTTATTTACCGTCGAAAAACGCATAGAACAGATTAGCTACTGTACAAAACACCTGAAAAACGTTGAGATAGACAGTTTTTCAGGATTGACGGTTGAATATGCCAGATTGAAAGGGGCCAAGGTACTTTTACGGGGGTTGCGGGTCCTCTCGGACTTTGAAAAAGAACTGCAAATGGCACACACCAATAAAACCCTCTGGGAAGGGATCGAAACGGTTTTTTTAGCCACCACTAAAGAATATAGTTTTTTAAGCAGTAGCGTGGTTAAAGAAATCGCTCAATTCGGTGGCTCCGTCACCCATCTAGTCCCAGAAAACGTTTCTAGGGATATTTACTCATACTACAGTTAACATACTAGAATACAGCAATGAGGACGATCTGAACCTATGGCGCGCCGAGAACCTAATGATCGCAGAAAAGCAGTACCTAACACTTCTAATAGTGGGGTTCCCAGTCCACCCGTCGATTTCGATATCTATCAGGATTTGGCGCGTCTGCAAGAGATGATTTTTGATAGTTTCCATATCCCCCTCACCCGTTGGACAATCATCGATGAGGGACAGATAGCCGAACAGATCGATCTCATCTATGAAACCGTGCCACCCGCAGTACAGAAAGCTTTAGCAATTTTGCAGGAAGAACAGGAAATTATCACTAAAGCGGAGGAATACGCTCAACAAGTCCTTCGTTCCGCTCAACAAAGAGCGGCCCAAATTCTCGATGAGTCCGGTATTATTCAACAAGCAGAACGGCAAGCGGCCCAAATTCGTCAACGGGTTCAGCAGGAGTGTGAATCCTTGCAACAACAAACCCTCGATGAAATCGAACAGATGCGTCACAGCACCTTGCAGGAAGTGCAACAGTTACGACAAAAAACCCAAGCTGAATGTCATGAAATTCAAAAAGGCGCTGACGACTATGCCGAAGCGGTTTTAGAACATCTCGATCGAGAATTAGGGGAAATGTTACAAGTTATCCGCAACGGTCGTCAACAGGTAAGATCGAAACCAACATCGTCAAAAAATCTACCCGGAGAACGTCCTTAATCAGTTATCAGTTATCAGTTATCAGTTATCAGATGTAAGTTTTAAGTTAATTAGTTAGTTATCTTTATCCCTGATTACTCTTTACTATTTACCGATCGCTGAAAAGAACCAAACCTCCGATTCCTCACCGATAACTGATAACGGAATTTCATGAATAACTCCTCCTCGAATTCCCATCTATTCGGACGCTTTCTTAGCGGGTTATTCAGCTGGAAAATTTGGTTATTTGTCCAGATATTTCAAGGTAGTAAAAGCTTTTATCGATTCCTGTATCATTATTTATATCGTCGTCCTAAAATCGATCGCATTCTCGGTAGCGATGTCATCTATATTCCCGATAAAAAACTTTATAGCATTCCCCTCGATGTGGTGAAAATGGAGCAGCAAATGGTTAATAGTGATCGCCAGCAGTTGACTTCTATTACTACTTGGAAAGTTAAAACGATTCATCCCACCATCACCGAAACCGAGATACAATTCCACGATATTACCGTCGATTTACAACAGGTACACCTGATTAAATCCGATCTTAATAACTACGATTATACTAACACTCGCCGCTTGGCTCCTCTGGTGAAAACCTTACTTTTTGAAATTAACCCCCAAATTGCCAGTTTAGTAGAAAAGAGAAATCAATTACATAGACTGCGAAATCTGGCCGCATCTTCCGAAATTTTTCATTCACAAACTCCATTATATGATCGAGCAATTAATCAAGTCCAGCTAATTATTGATCAAGCGGAAACTTTGAGACAAGAATGTTTAAAATTTATCCGAGAAACCCTGATCGAACGGGAATTAGTCCAATCCGATATCGATACCAATCTCGTTGATTGTACCCTCGATTTTGCCAGTCAATATCAACTAATTGAAGAAAAATATCAACTCTGGAAAGAAGAAGTACAAGCTTATTTTCAATTAAAAGATTCTTCCCTACCTAAAAATTAACTATGACCATCAGTATTCAGGAGTCAGGAGCCAGTATTCAGGAGTCAGGAGATTATTTTTATTTATTCTCCCCACTTCATAATTCATAATTCATAATTCATATACTTTTTCAACAGGATTTAGTATTATGTCTAGTTTAACGGCAATTCGTGAACATATTTTTGCGTGGGGAAAACGCACCTATATCATGGGTGTTTTAAACGTTACTCCCGATAGTTTTAGTGATGGGGGAGAATTTGACAATGTTGAAAATGCCCTGCTACAGGCGATGAAAATGATCGAGGCCGGGGCTGATATAATCGATATCGGTGGTCAATCCAGCCGTCCGGGAGCCGAAGAAATTAGCCTAGAAGCAGAATTATCGCGAGTTATCCCCGTAATCACCGCTATTCGACAACAAAGTTCTATTCCTATCTCTCTCGATACCACCAGGGCGATCGTGGCAGCCCAAGGTATCGCCGCCGGGGCCGATTTGATCAATGATATTTCTGGGGGAACCTTCGATCGCCTATTATTGCCCACGGTGGCTAAATTGGCCGTTCCCATCATCCTCATGCACCTGCGGGGCAATCCGCAAACGATGCAATTCTTAACACATTATGATGATTTAGTCAAGGAAATTAAAGAATTTTTACAGAATCGCGTTAAGGAAGCTTTACAGTGGGGCATTGCTAGGGAAAATATTATCATCGATCCGGGGATTGGTTTCGCCAAAACTGGACGACAAAATCTTGAGTTATTGCGAGAATTAGGGCAATTTCGGGATTTAGGTTTACCTATTTTAATTGGATTGTCGAGAAAACGCTTTATCGGCGAGATTACAGGCAAAGATGACCCAAAAGAACGAGTTTTCGGAACGGCGGCGGCCTGTGCCATAGCGATCGCTAAGGGGGCCGATATCCTGCGCGTCCATGATGTGGCCGCGATCGTAGATGTGAGTAAAGTGGTGGACGCAATCGAGCGAAGTTGAAAATTTTTGCTAGTCTTAGAATCATCCACAGTTCGATCGAAATTAGCGATGAATAGCCAACTAACCAGCGATCATTGTATGTTACCCGTGATTCGATCTCCCCGGGATTATCAAGTTTTTCGCATTAGCGCTGGGGATACGAATCGTTTAGCGATCGTCTTCGATTCTACCGTAGCGGGGGATTCCTTGACCGTCTGTGTGGAAATTTTCGATCCCCACGGTTGCACCCCTACCCATCGTCATCATTTTGCCGTAGAAATGTTTTTTATCCTCAAAGGGGAAGGAATGGCTATCTGTGATGGTAAACCGATTCCCCTGGGGCCGGGGGATAGTTTATTAGTCCGTCCTACGGGTATTCACGAGATTAGAAATGTGGGGGACGGAAGACTTTATGCACTATGTTTTATGGTTCCTAATGAGGATTTTTCGGAATTAATTCGCAATGGTATCCCAGAGGAGTTAGACGCAGAAGATTTAGAGGTGTTGATGGGAACTATTAAAGGATAATCAAGCAATACCATCCCTTAAATTTTGGGCTTTTTTTCTAGAAAGAGGGCGATAAAAAAGGTAAAGGTTCCTCCCAGAAGTCCGAAGATTAGCCAATTTAATCTTGGATAGCCTTTATTGATAGCGATGACTGTAGCAATGCCACCGATGAGACAATGCCAGAAAAAAAGCAACAAGAATAAATCCAAACTGGGAGAAATATCAGCAATTAGTTTCATATTTTATCAGTAGAGCAATAGAGTTAATTGTTTAGATAGCAAATCTCTAGAATTTTTCCAATGACCGAGTCCCTGACCCGATTTTATGTTTATTTACATCTATAAGTATTTCTCTTATTTTTTTGTCCAAGGCCATTTTGTTCCCATCTCGGTTAAAGCTGAAAAAACTAGATAGAGAATGAGAAAAGCAACACAAAAGAAGAAAGTCAATAAGTCGTTATTCATCGAGTTATCCCTGATAGCTTAAAGGTCACTGATTCGCTACTATTCATTTGCCAACTACTTAGCAACTGCTATTTTTCTAGATTGTTGAAAAAGGTTTAATTATTGCTGCTGTTGTGCCAAATAGTTAAGCACTGTTTCCAGAGTTAAGTCTAAGCGTTCTGAGATTTGTTGCGGGGTTAAACCGAGGTCTTGCAGTAGAGAAATTGTTTTCAATTTTTGCAAGTTTATTCCCTGTTCAATTCCCTGT